>CAZSGS010000051.1:0-11329 GCA_964606365.1 uncultured Wenzhouxiangella sp.
CACCCCAGCGCGTCCGCGAGTGCCTGGAAGCGACCGAGGGCGTGCACAGCGTCGCTCAGCTCGGGACGCGACTGCACGCGCTGACCGACAAACGGATCGCCGATCCGGCCGGGCTGATCCGGGATGCGCTCGACAAGGCGGATATCGCCGGTGACGTCGAGAAGGTCGTCGCCAACCTGGAGGACGTTTTCGTCGCCGCCACTCGTTTGAACGGCCACGACCAGGGTCAAGCCGATGCTGCGTAGACTTTTCGCCATCGCCAGCAAGGAAGTCCGTCAGCTCAGGCGTGACCGCCTGACCTTCGGCATGATCATCGGCGTGCCGTTGCTGCAGATCCTGCTGTTCGGTTTCGCCATCGACCTCGACGTGCGCAACGTTCATGCCGCCGTGGCCGATCACGCCAACACGAGCCTATCGCGGCAAGTTATCGCCGCCGCCGAGGCCAGCCAGATCGTGAAGATCACGCAATCGGCTGCCGGCCCGGAGGAACTCGAGGCGCTGCTGGATGCCGGCGAGGTCGATGCCGGCATCTATATTCCGCACGATTTCGAGCGACGACTGATCGACGGCAGTCGTCCGGCCGGGCAGCTATTGATCAATGGCTCGGACCCCACCGTGGAAGGCATCGTCCGAAGGTTGGGCAACATGCCGCTACCGGGGCAGCAACAAGCGCCCAACCTGTTCGAGGCGCGCACCTACTACAACCCCGAAGGCCGATCGCCGGTCAATATCGTGCCGGCGCTCATCGGCGTGATCCTGCACCTGACCATGGTGCTGTTTACCGCAATCGCCATCGTGCGCGAGCGCGAACGCGGCAACCTCGAGCTGCTGATCACCACGCCGGTGAAGTCTGCGGAACTGATGCTCGGAAAGATCGTTCCCTATGTGCTGATCGGACTCATCCAGGTCACACTCATCCTCTGGGTCAGCCAGTTCCTTTTCGACGTTCCCGTGCGCGGACTCGTCATCGATCTCTACCTGGCTTCGGTCGTGTTCATCCTGGCCGCGCTGGCGCTCGGGCTTTTCGTCTCCACCCTCGCGAAGACCCAGTTCCAGGCGACCCAGCTGACGATATTTACCTTCCTGCCGTCCATATTGCTGTCGGGCTTCATGTTTCCCTTCGACGGGATGCCGCGCGTGGCGCAGTGGATCGGCGAGGTCATTCCCCTGACCCACTTCGTGCGCCTGGCGCGCGGCATTCTGGTTCGTGGCGCCGACCTGGCCGAACTGCATGCCGAGATCTGGCCGCTGCTGGCTTTCTTCGGCGCGTTCCTGGTACTGGCGACGCTGCGCTTCAACAAGCGGCTGGATTAGTTGTCGAATATTGGGGCCGCCATTCGATCAAAAACTACAAGAACAGCGAATCGGGAGATAGCCGTCATGCCCAACACCGTTCAGATCCACCGCGTTTTCGCGGCCCCGCCCGAGCGGGTCTACCGTGCCTTCCTGGAACCCGAGGCCATCGTGAAGTGGAATCCGCCCAACGGATTCACCTGTCGCATCCATCACCACGAAGCGAAGCCGGGTGGGACGTTCGAGATGTCGTTCGTCAATTTCGGCACAGGCCAGGCCCACACCTTCGGAGGTGAATACCTGGAACTTGTCCCCAACGAGAGAATCGTCTCCACCGACAAGTTCGACGACCCGAACGTGCCCGGCGAAATGAAGGTAATGGTCGAATTCCGCGAAGTGTCGTGCGGAACGGACGTGAGCATTACCCAGGAAGGCCTGCCCGACGCCATCCCGGTGGAGCACTGCCACCTCGGCTGGCAGGAATCGCTGGACCTGCTCGCCCGGCTGGTCGAGCCGGATATTCCCGACGAGATGTAGTCGCCGGGGATGGCCGCCAGCAGCACCAGGCCGAAGCCACCCACGAACACTGCCCAGCCGATTGCCTGTCCGATGCCGCACTCGGCCGACCACAGTACGTCGGGAATCGGGCGCCACTGCCAGAACAAGCGCATCAGGGCTTGGGTGTGGATGTCTCTTGTCATCCTAGCGGGCAAGCTTCGGCGCCGTAATAATGGTTTTGTATATTAATATCGCAAATTAAGTAAAAATATTGGCATGATCTCAATTCTGTTGCATACTCATGCTCATATATGGGTTTTAAGGCCAAGCAATGAGTGATTTGGGCTACCGGTGGCTGACTAACCAGTTCGGACTGCCGCCGCACCCGTTGCCGGTTGTTTCCACGCTGGGAACACGCCTGAGGGAAACCTGGAATGGTGACGGCTCTGTACTGCGCGAATACCCAGCCCAGTATCAACCGGCGGATAGTCTGGCCGGGCACCTTGAGTTCGCGCTGAAGCACGAGGGCGTGAACCTTGCGGTCCTGAGGGACCTGTTCCGCGCCAGCGGGCCGGGCCGGGTGGAGGCGGCAGTAGCCGAGAAGCCGACCGGCCGCTACCGGCGTCAGATGGGATTCTTCTACGAGTTGCTGACGGGCGAACGGCTGGACGAGTCGTTGGAAGTCGGGGGCAACTACGAGCCGGTGCTCGATCCGGATCGTTATCTGGTTGCCCAGGAGCCGGTGCTCAATCGTCGCTGGCGAGTACGTGACAATCTGCTCGGCAATGGTTCTTTCTGTCCACTCGTTCGCCGCACAGAGCGACTGAAGGACGCGCTGGCCGAGCCGCTCGGCGAACAGCTGGACAGGCTGGTGGCGGACTATCCGCCGCAGATGTTCCAGCGCGTCAACGATTACCTGTATCTCAAGGAGACGAGGTCCACTTTCGATATCGAGCACGAGCCCATGCCCGAGTCCAGGCGGCTTCAGCGGTTCGTCGCGCTGCTGCGCGAAGCGGGTCGAGGACCGGAGGCCGATTTGCTCGATGAAGAAAGGCTAACAGAGCGCCAGAATCTCATCGTGGACCCGCGATATGCAGTGGACGGCTATCGAGATAGCCAGAGCTACGTCGGTGAACAGCGGCCCGACTTTACCCAGCGTATCCATTACGTCTGCCCCCCGCCGGAATGGCTTGCCGGGATGATGGAGGGCCTGGCGTTTTCACTGAATCGCAGCGCCGGGCTGCCGGTTTTATGCAGGGCGGGCGTCGTGTCTTTTGGGTTCGTTTTTATCCATCCTTTCGAGGACGGCAACGGTCGCTTGCATCGTTTCTTGATTCACGATCTGATGCAGCGCGGGCGATTCGTCGAGCGCGACCTGATGTTGCCGGTGTCGGCGACCATGCTCCGGCGCATGACCGAGTATGACGCTGCGCTGGAGCAATTCTCACGGCCGTTGACGAACGGGTGGGTGGACTACGAGCTCGACAGGGAAGGCCATATGACGATGCGCAATCCCCACCAAGTGGAGAGCTACTATCGTTTTCCCGACTTGACTGCTCAGGTCGAATACCTTGCCGAGACCGTCGCCATCACCGTACAAGAAGATGTTGTCGAGGAGCTTGGCTTTCTACGCGCCTACGATTCGGCCCGCGCCGCGGTACGGGAAGTCGTCGACATGCCTGATCGTCGGATCGACTTGCTTCTGCGGCTACTTCACGGCAACGGCGGGTATCTGTCGAACAAGAAGCGGAATCGATTCGACGAGCTTTCAGATCGAGAGGTGGGGCAGATCGAGTCGGCATTTCGTGAAGCGTTCAAGCTCGATAATTCGTAATGGTTTTGATTACAGTTTGCTCCAGCCAAACGATTTTGTGGTTGATATCTCAATTCTGTTCGAATGAGCCGCAAACTCCCAGTGTTTGCCGACTCAGCCCGCAAGCACCGGCGCCACCAAGACGGTGACGCCGGTTAGTGAGCGGGCAGCGGTCCAGCGGCTTACTGGTTGGTCCGCCCCGGCAGGCTGAGATCGCCGGAAGCGATATCGAAGACATCCACCACGCACAGCAGCGGCGCGTGCACGCTTTCGTTCACGCGCAGCCCGGCGGTGACGCCGTCGAAGCTGGCCTCGTCGACCACGGCGATGTCGTCGAACGGCACCCGGACCTCGACCGTATCGTCGCCGATCGACGGATCCCAGCCGGGGCTGTCGATCAGGATCGGCAGGCCAGGCCAGGTCTTGGGCAAACGGGGTTTGCTGCCTTCCGGGATGTCGACTACCTTCAGGGCCCCTTCTCCGCAGGCGTCATCTTTGCCAAGCACGACCCAGTGGCTGTGCCAGACGTTGCCGTCGTTGTCGAACCTGCCGTCGCCGTTTTCGTCGTACAGCGGCGTGTCGTCGAAGTCCGGATGGGCGGTCACGGCCAGGGCCAGGATGCCGGCCTCGTGTTCGAAGCCGACCTCGTAGGGGTCGACCGAGGTCGGCCACACGTAGGAAAAGACGTCGCTGCCGGCCAGCTTGCCCGACGGGGCAGGGCGGCTGCTGCCCGCCTCGCCCGAGACGCCCATGTGGAAAGTGGCCACGTTGCCTTCGGTGGCGATCTTCGCGTGCACGATATCGAACGGCGCGCTCACCGACTCCGAGGCCTCGGCCTGGATGCCCGCTTCGTGTCCGTTATGGGCGCGGGCCGGGTCGGCCAAGTGAACGCCGGCGACGGCCAGGGCGGCGGCAGCCCACAGGGTGTGCCGCGAGGGCAGGCTGCGGCCTTCCATGTCGAGCCGCCGATCCAGTATGGCCGCGGTCTTGATCCGGTCGAGCGCCTGCGCATGAATCAGACCCGCTTCCACGGGGTGTTTGCGTCGAATAGCCCGTACTAGGCGCGGATCACACCGGCCTGCCAAGGGCGAGGTGGCAAGCCGAAGCGGCCGCAACCGTTGGAAGATCGCACACTCGCCGAGCGACGCTCGGCGATGCGCTGGGCGCAACGCCTCAAGCGGGTTTTTCAGATAGATGTCGAAACTTGCCCGAAGTGCGGAGGAGAGGCTAAGGTTATCGCATGCATCGAAGACCCGCCGGTGATCGAGCGGATCCTGAATTATCTGGCCAGCAAGGATCATCCCGGCCTGTGGGCGGACAGCCGGGTACCGCCGTTAGAGCGAATCGGCTTGCTTCTATGAGCTGCGAACATTGACTTTCGGCCGCGCTTCGCCAGGGCGTGGCCTGGTGCCGCTTGTGTCGGGACAGGCCAATGCCGGCAAGAACAAGGCTGGAGGGCTGCTCGATTGGCCACGACAGAGGGAAATCGGGTGAGATTTGGCTTGCAGTGGCCTGCAGCCGGGGTCAAACGTCAGCGTGGGCCGGCTACGGATACTGCTGGAGATCAGGAAATAGGGCTCTTATACTTCCTATACGCTTCGGAGGTTTGATGCTGACATCTAGGCTGATGTCTGCAGACGCTCCACCGGCCTGGACCGGAAAAAGCCGAGGAGTGCGAATATTATAGGTATCGACCTAGTCACGGCGATTCAAAGCTGTCTGTGAATATCAGTCGAGAACACGTGCCGTAATGCTCATTGCCGGTTTCAGCGTTTCGAACATTGTCTGGCTGATTCGCAGATGAAGCCTTCGGTACGCCAGCCATCCAAGCAGAACGGCCAATACCACCAAACCGGATACCGAAAATGCAGGGACTGAAACCGCATCGGGATTGCCAGCGAATCGCAGTAACACTTCCGCTTCGATGTTTGTTAGGTAGAGGTCGTCTGCATCGAACGAATCGACTTCCCAGCGCACAATTTGGCTGGTTTTCGTCGTCGTGTCAAATACTCGGAATCGGAAGGAGTACGTCCGACTCTCGCCCGGCGGAATATCACCTACGGTCCAGGTCGCAAAAAATCTCCGGGTGGTGGATGTCCAATAAACAATCTGCAATGTCCTGTCGCGGGTCCTGGAAATCCCAGCGGCGGATAGCTGAAACCGATGCCATCGCTTGTTTCACGCCACCTGAATGACGCCACCGAAGCCGTATCGGGCCCATTGTTGGTGATCGCAATGGCTACTGTACCTTCGCTTCCAGGTGGCGTGACTCCTTGGGGCTGGATAGTTACCCCAATACTGAGCTCATTGATCGGCTGGCCCGCCAGGCCGCAGTTGAACACTATCACCAGCAGTGCCGACAACCAGATACTGATTTGTCTCATTCGAATCAATCTTTAGAATATCCTTCCCGGCGGCAGAATCGCGGATGCATCTTAAGACTCAAGCAAGACGACGCGTTCGGTATGCCAGCCATCCAAGCAGAACGGCCAATACAAGCAACCTTGATACCGAAACTGCCGGGACCGATACCGGATCTGGATTGCCAGCGAATTGCAGTAATAGCTCCGCTTGGTTGTTGGATAGATTTGGGTCGTCAGTCGAGTTTCCGGCATCAAATATGAATGCTTCCCACCGTGCAATCTGGCTCACGGTCGTGGTTTCCAGTACACGAAAGCCGAAAGTGCAGTTACGGCTCTCGCCCGGCAAGACGTCGTAGGTGATCCAGAAACCAAAATTGTCTCCCGGGCCCGGTGTGCCGACCGGAGAAATGCTGCAGGGTCCATTGACGGGCTCTGGAAATGCAAGAGGTGGAAAACCGAAGCCCGTTTGGTTTTTGGTTGCAAACCACTGAAAAACCACGGTTGCTGTATCTGGGCCCGAGTTCGAGATTGTTGTGCTAATTGACCCTTCAGTCCCTGGAGGGGTTGGGTTCGACGGTTCAATGGTGACATCTATGCTGATATCTGCCGAAGCGCCACCGGCTTGAGCCGAGAACGAGCCGGCGAGTATGCATATGGCCAGCACTAGCTTTATCATGGCGATTCAAAGCGGTCAGCAAACAACGGTTCAGGCGGCGGAAATCGATACTGTTCCATGGTGGGCGTGAGCAGTTCAATGGTTCGGGTGTTGTCGCGTTGATCTACAATTCCCGTAGCTTGTCCCTGGATCAATACGTCTGGATTCGAAAAATTGAGCGGCTGAGGCAGTTCATTGGGATTCGGAACCCACATCAGCGTCCCAAACGAACTGCCTCCGGGTGCGAGATGCGCGAACGACCAGACAAACGATGCGTCGGTCGGGTCTTGGGAAACGGAGCCAGGCTGATGCTCTGCGCCCATCAGGTGGCCGAGTTCGTGAGGGAACGAGTTTCGACCGGGCAAATTGGCGCACTCGGTCGAGACCCAGTTGGTTGCAAAACCCTCGAAATTCATGCCGACGCCGCACTGTGGGAATACTCCGGGGCGACCGCAGGTCGGGCTCTGGAGATACGCAATGCCACAGGCTCCGAGTTCTTGTACACCTTGGTCATTGAAGAAGTCGCGAAGAAGAATCGAGGTTACATCGGCGTGATGGTTGTCTCGCGCGGCGAGAATCTGACTGTTGATGCGCAGGGCGTCCAAGTCATTAATTGCATCGTCAACTGTATTACCGGATGGCACAAACCCCGTCAGCAACTCCCGATGCACTTCCCGCACTGAAAGATTGGCGTAGCCACTATTGATAAACGCCTGGTTGGTGCTATCGATCGACTGCTGGATCAGCGCGTCCAGCCCGGCCGGACCGCCGGCATCAATCTGCGCCTGGGCGGTATACATGATCAGCATGTCGAGTACGACGTCGCCGGAGCCTTGCTCAACAAGCTTCGGATCGATTTGCGGCTCTTGTCCCCGATGATTGTGGCCCGATTTCTCGGACCTCGCGTAAGCCTCGGCGTCGGTCGGCGGCAGGCGTAATTGGTCAATCTCGTCTATACGATAGCCGGCCTCAGGCTCGCCGTGAATCTGATAACCTACCTCGTCGGTGACCAAAGTGCCTCGCGCGACGTCGTCGACCACCGTCAGGCCGAGCCAGCCCCCATTGGACAACTCTCCGTAGAAGCGAAACGACACCGGCGTACCGGGATCGGAGTCGGGCACTGAGTTGCCACTGCAATTGAGGCGCTCGACATAGCCGTCTCTGGGAATGAAACGTTCCATGGTTGCATCGACCTGCCGGCCGCCCGGAAGAGTTACGAGAACCTCTCGCGGGCCGGCGTCGAGTGCCGGAATTGGGTTGGGGATATCAAGACGCAAGCGAACCACCGGATCATCGCCGGCGACCGGCGTTCCGTCGAGATCCAGATTGGGTCTTGGGTCTGACGGGGGTGGCGCCGGATGGGTGCCCTCAACAATGATCTCGCCCGCCACAAAATCGTCCGCGTCCAAGGCCACCGATTGCTGGTGTTGACCAATCCCGAGGCCGCTGCACTCGAGTGGGGCAAGGGGGGACACGCCGGATGGAGCGTCGTCAGCCGCACGGAAGCCGATATTGCCGAGCACACCCGGGGGGATCGGCTCGAAATCGAAACGGAAAATGACAAACCGTACAATGTCTTGGTTGGGCGGATCCTGCCGTCTGCAGCCCGCCAGATAGTCGCCCAGTGGCAGTTCTAGAAGGCATTCCGTCGTGTCGACTTCGGAGAACAGCGATGGTTCGAAGGCGACGTCAAATTGCAGCGCGAACAGGTTATAAGGGTTATTCAAGGTGACCGGGATGCGAACAAACGAGCCGCTCTTGACGCGATCGGAACCGACCTTAATTGTTGGCTCACCCGGGTCCGGAGCTTCCATTGAGCCAGCGACTGCCGAGCAACAAACCAGTGCGACAGTTATCCCGCCCACAACCCGAATGATGGATTTTCCCCAATAGTGCGTCTTTTAAGCTTAGTTCGCTCACCTAGGTAGCGTCAAATCTTTTCCGGCGACCTCAATGATCATCAATGATTGGGTAACTCACCAACCAGCCCCCCCAATCAATACGGTAAGCTTCACCCCCATGGCGAATGCCTCCGATCAAGCCGACCACGACGCCGTCCTTGAGCTGGCCCGCGAGCTGATTTCGCGGCGGTCGGTCACGCCCGACGACGCCGGTTGCCAGCCGCTGATTTCCAAGCGACTGGCAGCGGCGGGTATGACGGTCGAGTCGATCGACGTGGAGGACGTGCGCAACCTGTTTGCGCGCCACGGCGGCGGATCGCCGCATTTGATGCTGGTGGGGCTTACCGACGTCGTGCCGACCGGGCCGGAGTCGAACTGGGCCTCACCGCCGTTCGAGCCGGTGATTCGTGACGGCGTTCTTTACGGCCGGGGCGCGGCGGATATGAAGTCTTCGGTGGCGGCTTTCGTCGTCGCGCTCGATCGCCTGCTGGCCGACCACCCGGATCATGCCGGCACGGTTTCGGTCATTCTGACGTCCGACGAGGAGGGGCCTGCGCGTCATGGTGTGCGTGCGGTGGTGCCCAAACTGAAGGATCGTGGCCTGATGCCCGATGCCTGTCTGGTCGGCGAGCCCTCGAGCCGCGACCGCCTGGGCGATGTCATCCGGATCGGACGTCGTGGTTCCATCCAGGGTCGCCTGAATGTATACGGGAAGCAGGGCCACACTGCCTACGCCGATCCGTCCGAAAACCCGGTCCACCGGGCACATGCTGTTTATCGATGGGGCCTACCTGGTGACCCCGCCTCACGACAACCGACCCCGATTCCAGTGGGTGCGCGAACCGACGTCGGCCCAGTTGACGCAGCTGGCCCACACCATCGCCCGCCGGGTAGGGCGGCTGCTCGAGCGTGAAGGACTGCTGGAGCGTGACACCGAACAAATCGAATTCAGCCCACGTCGATCCCCTCGGCAGCGAGTTCCGCGGCGTGGCCGATGAGCCATTGCTCGATATGCCGGGCGTCGGTTTCCGGATGGAACTGAAACCCGATGGCGTTCGTTCCAAGCTGGAAGGCCTGGTTTTCGCAATGCTGACTGAATGCCAGGCGCGTAGCGTCGATGGGGAGATCGAAGGTGTCGCCGTGCCCGTGAAGGGCCATGGGCAAGTCGCCAAAGGGTGCCAGGCAGGAGGTCTTGCCGGCCTGTGTCAGCTCGATGGGCGCGAAACCGATTTCCTTGCACTTGCCCGGGTAGAGTCGCGCTCCGGCTGCTCGTGCGAGCAACTGCGCGCCGAGGCAGATGCCCAGCGTGGGTCGGTCGTGTTCGAGGCGGCGCTCTATCGCCCGTCGTTCGTGTTTCAGGAACGGGTAGGCGTGCTCGTCCCCGGCGCTGATCGGTCAACCGAGTACGACGAACAGGTCGGGTGCCAAGGGATCCAGCGCCGCCAGGTTGGCGGCGCCGGCATCCACGGTGACGGTCTCGAATCCGGCCGTCTCGAGGACGGGCGCGAATGCGCCGAGATCCTCGAAGGCGACGTGCCGGATGGCAAGACAAGTCTTCACGCCTGTCAGGCTATTGGTTTGTCCGCCCGGGCAGGCTGAGATCGCCGGAAGCGATATCGAAGACATCCACCACGCACAGCAGCGGCGCGTGCACGCTTTCGTTCACGCGCAGCCCGGCGGTGACGCCGTCGAAGCTGGCCTCGTCGACCACGGCGATGTCGTCGAACGGCACCCGGACCTCGACCGTATCGTCGCCGATCGACGGATCCCAGCCGGGGCTGTCGATCAGGATCGGCAGGCCAGGCCAGGTCTTGGGCAAACGGGGTTTGCTGCCTTCCGGGATGTCGACTACCTTCAGGGCCCCTTCTCCGCAGGCGTCATCTTTGCCAAGCACGACCCAGTGGCTGTGCCAGACGTTGCCGTCGTTGTCGAACCTGCCGTCGCCGTTTTCGTCGTACAGCGGCGTGTCGTCGAAGTCCGGATGGGCGGTCACGGCCAGGGCCAGGATGCCGGCCTCGTGTTCGAAGCCGACCTCGTAGGGGTCGACCGAGGTCGGCCACACGTAGGAAAAGACGTCGCTGCCGGCCAGCTTGCCCGACGGGGCAGGGCGGCTGCTGCCCGCCTCGCCCGAGACGCCCATGTGGAAAGTGGCCACGTTGCCTTCGGTGGCGATCTTCGCGTGCACGATATCGAACGGCGCGCTCACCGACTCCGAGGCCTCGGCCTGGATGCCCGCTTCGTGTCCGTTATGGGCGCGGGCCGGGTCGGCCAAGTGAACGCCGGCGACGGCCAGGGCGGCGGCAGCCCACAGGGTGTGCCGCGAGGGCAGGCTGCGGCCTTCCATGTCGAGCCGCCGATCCAGTATGGCCGCGGTCTTGATCCGGTCGAGCGCCTGCGCATGAATCAGACCCGCTTCCACGGGGTGTTTGCGTCGAATAGCCCGTACTAGGCGCGGATCACACCGGCCTGCCAAGGGCGAGGTGGCAAGCCGAAGCGGCCGCAACCGTTGGAAGATCGCACACTCGCCGAGCGACGCTCGGCGATGCGCTGGGCGCAACGCCTCAAGCGGGTTTTTCAGATAGATGTCGAAACTTGCCCGAAGTGCGGAGGAGCGGTCAAGGTCATCGCGAGCATCGAAGATCCGCCGGTGATTGAGAGGATACTGAATCATCTGGCCAGCAAGGATCTTCCTGGTCTGTGGGCGGAAAGTCGCGCGCCGCCGGTCAGGCGAATGGGCTTGCATTCCTGAAGACAGCGAACTGGATTCAGATCGCGCTAGAGCCGAGCGCGGTCCGGCGTCGCTCGT
>CAZSGS010000052.1:0-10063 GCA_964606365.1 uncultured Wenzhouxiangella sp.
AGCACCCAGCGAGATGACGATGATCTCGGCCGACAGGATGAAGTCGGTGCGAATGGCACCCTTGATCTTCTTCTTCTCGAAGGCGACCAGGTCGACCTCGGGATCTCGAAAGGCCTTTTTCAGCTTTTCCTTTTCTTGCTTGTCGGCTTCGCGATGGAAGAGTTTTTCATGGACCTTGTGGGCGCCCTCGTAGCACAAGAAGGCACCGCCGAGCATCAGCAGCGGTACGATCGCCCACGGAATGAATGCGCTGATGAGCAGCGCGGCCGGGATCAGGATGACCTTGTTGAGGATCGCGCCCTTGGCGACCGCCCAGATGACCGAAAGCTCGCGCTTGGCGGAGATGCCGGTGACCTGATCGGCGTTGACCGCCAGGTCGTCGGCGACCAGCGTCGCGGTCTTCTTGGCGGCGACCTTGGTCATCACGGAGACGTCATCGAGCAAGGTGGCAATGTCGTCGAGAAGGCTGAGTAAACTTGCTCCGGCCATGCAATGTCCCTGTTGGCGATTGAATTGCCAGTCTGTCACAGTCGGAGCCACTCGTGAATCGAATCCAGCGCACCCACAACTTGTGGCCCGCGCACCGAGCGGCGAAGCGCCGCGCCGACAGGCCGACTTCACGGCATTCAGCCGCCCGACAGACCGGGTCGGAGCTGACTCAGCCGGAGAAGGCCTCGGTGTACCGGGTTCTCGCCCCAAGGCCCGACCCGATACAATCCGGTGGGAACCGTTTCAACAGCGGTTGCCCCATGCGAACGATGCTGCCGGAATGGAGTGACTCGTGCAGGGCGAGGTGCCCTCCGGCCAGTACGATAATGGTCGAGCCGTGTTCAAAATAGCCCATTTCCTCGCCACGCCGGAAGGCCCGATTCCAATCGAGCCGGCACGGTCCCCGGTAGCTCCGGTTCAGCCGCGTGGCGACGCCGTGCAGCCGGATGCTGGCGACCAGGACGGCGGCCACCGCGACCAGCGTGATGCCAGGCCCGTCGTCCGAGCTCGATAGCGGGACGACGACGCGCTCGTTCTTGCAGAAGACCTTTTCCAGACACCGCAACGTCGGCGGATTCACGTTCCAGACTTCGCCCGCGATGTAGTCCGCGTATTTCGGTCGGCAGGACTGCGGCGCGTGGAATCGGTGATACATGCTCGACTTCAGTCTCAGGGTCACGAACCGCCCATTGCGGTAGCGTGCCGCCAGCTCGTCATCGGCCAGCAATTCCTCGAGTGAGTAGTCGAGGCCCTTGGCCTGAAACAGCCGGCCATGTTCGATATCGCCCATCGCACCGACCTCGGCATCGCAGGGGCTGACCACAACGTCCGGCTCGGGATCGACGGGTCGAGCTCCCGGCTTGAGCTGCCGGGTGAAGCAGGCATGGAGGCTGTTGAAGCGTTTCTCGCGGGCCTCGAACAGGCGCAGGTCGTCCACGAACCACTGCCAGACCGTTACGCTCAGGTACGTCAACCAGCGGCTTTCGATGCGGCTGAACCAGCCCATGAACGCCGTGAGAGCGTGGCGTGGAATGCGGTTGGTCAGCCAGAAGCCAAGCCGGTCAGCGGAGCTGGGTCGGACAGGTGAATTCATCGCTTACACGAGGGTGTCATTGGTGAGTGTTATACGACCTTTCCATGAACGAACTGATCCTGATCTTGATCGCCGTTCCCGTCGCGGCCTGGCTGGGCTGGCGCCTGTTCGGGCGAGTCCTGTTGTCGATGGCCAAGCATCCGTCACTGGCCGGGCACCCGCGAACGGCCCGTCGCCTGGCCCGCCTCCTGCCACGATACGAGTTCGATGAGTCCCGCTTCCTTGGCGCCGACGGAGCGCCCGAGGCCGTACGGCAACGCCGACGCAGCGGATTCAACGCCCTGGCCGAACGGTTCACCCGCCAGCGTTCCACCTCGATCGCCCGGATGGCGGGACTCGCCGAAGGGGTTTCCGATCTGGCATTCGTGTCCCGCTACCGGGTGCCCTTCCCGTTCAGCGGTGTGGTGCGCGATCACCTTTCCGCCGGCGTCCTGGTGGTGCGGTCCGAGGGGGTCAGGATCCACGACGTGGACGGCAACGCCTTCTACGACCTGACCGGCTCCTACGGCGTCAACGTGCTCGGGCTCGATAGCTACAAGGCCTGCGTCGACGAGGCGATCGACAGTGCCGGTGAACTGGGGCCCGTGCTGGGCCCCTACCATCCGGTCCTGATCGACAACGTCGAGCGCCTCAGGAAGCTCTCGGGCATGGACCAGGTGTCGTTCCACATGTCGGGGACCGAAGCGGTCATGCAGGCGGTGCGCCTGGCGCGCTACCACACCCGGCGCGCTCACGTGGTGAGGTTCTGCGGCGCCTATCACGGCTGGTGGGACGACGTGCAGCCCGGCATCGGCAATCCGGGCCCGTCCGGACCCGTCTACACGTTGGCCGAGATGCGTGATGCCAGCCTGCGGGTCCTGCGCCACCGCCGAGATATCGCCTGCGTGCTGGTCAATCCGCTGCAGGCCCTGCACCCCAACGCCAGTGCGCCCGGCGACGGCGCCCTGCTGAGCAGCAACCGCCGGGCCGGCTATGACCGGCAGGCTTACACCGAATGGCTGCGGGCCCTGCGCGAGGTCTGCACGAAACGCGGCATCGTGCTCATCTTCGATGAAGTCTTCGTCGGCTTCCGAATCGCGGTCGGCGGCGCACAGTCCTACTTCGGCGTGAAAGCCGATCTCGTCACCTGGGGCAAGACCCTCGGCGGCGGGCTCCCGGTGGGCGTCGTCTGCGGTCGGGCCCGGCTGATGCAGCGCTACCGCGACACCCGCCCGGCCGACATCTGCTTTGCCCGCGGCACCTTCAATTCCCACCCCCTGGTCATGGCCGCGATGAACGCCTTTCTCAGGCGCCTCGACGAGCCGCGGACGGCGGCATTGATCGATCAGGGCGAGCCGGAGTGGGATCGTCGCGCGCAATGGCTGAATGCCGAGTTGCAGGCGGCCGGCGTGCCGGTGCGCATCGCCAACCTGTGCTCGATATTCACGGTTTTTTACGACCGGCCCTCGCGTTACAACTGGATGCTGCAGTTCTACCTCAACGCAGAAGGCCTGCTGCTGCCCTGGGTCGGAACCGGCCGATTGATCTTCAGCCACAACTACACCGACCGGGACTTTGCCGAAGTGGTTCGGCGCTTCGTCATGGCCGCCCGACGCATGAGCGAGGACGGCTGGTGGTGGACAGATGCCGGCCTGACCGAGCGCACGATCCGCACGCGCATACGGGATGAACTGATCTCGGCGCGACTCGGCCGACCGATCCGGTAATGTGCGTCAGTGGACTTCAGCCTTTTCTTCCTCGGACACGATCGGGTCATACAGATCGCCTCGAAGGACATGGAGCGGCGACTTGTGGTAGAGCTTGATATCGTGAAACGGGTCAGTGACGATCTTGGTGAACCACGCCAACCCCGTGACGATATCCGCCTTGAAGAACAAATGGATCGTGCGGAACAGCACCGCTGCAATTCCCAGAACTATCCAAAGCAATGCCAGGTTGTTGGCGTACCCGGCCGGGGATGCATGCGGCTCGAACAACCCGAACAGCGAGGGCTTCAGGTACAGCGCCAGCGGAGAAACCGCCCAGAGCGCCAGCAGGACACGCTTGCGCGTGAGGTTGTAGCCAACCTTGATGGATTCCTTGTGCTCGTGCGTGGCCTGGTTGGCCTGATCGTAGTCGCGCGGCTCGAAGAAGAAATGGCCAACCTGCCGGGAGATCATGGCCAGGAACCAGCCCGTAAATGCAGCAGCGACCGGCGAGGTGAAGACCAACGCGTAGGTCGCCAGAAAGCAACAGGCGCTGAACAGGTGCAAGGACTGGTTGATCCGATTGTGATGGTAGTAGCGATGGTCGTCCCACCGCTGCTGTTTGAGCTCTTGCAGAAATCTCATGGCTTGGGCTCCTTGGGAAATCACTGGGGCCAGTTGACAAGAACCCCATCACTTCAGATTAGCCCCAGGAAATGACCCGGCCGTTACCACAACATCACAGAAAAGCGGCGCTGTTATTACGGATTCATGTTGCACAAATGACATGCCGCTGACGTCTCGATCAAAGGGAACTCATTGATGCTCTGGACTGCACTCGCAATCGCAGGCGCTTTGCTCGCGTTGGAACGCCTGACCTATGCACTCATCTGGTATTCACCCACATCGTTCAGGCGAACGTGTCGCCACTGGCCGCTGAGTCGATTCGCAACGCCGGTCGATGCCATGCAAGCGCTGTTCTACCTGTTCAAGGCCATCCAGCTGGGTGTGTTCCTTGCCTGGTGCGTGGTCTTCTCCGACCAGTTCCCTCCCCTTCCCACGGCGGGACCGGCAGCGATCTCCACCGGGCTCGCGCTCGTTGTTGCCGGTCTGATCCTCAATGGCAGTGTGTTCTGGCGGCTCGGCAAGACCGGGGTGTTCTACGGCAACAAGCTCGGCCATGACGTACCCTGGATCAAGGGGTTCCCCTTTTCGGTCGTTCCTCATCCGCAATATGTCGGCACCGCCGTTTCCGTGTGGGGGTTCTTCCTTGTCATGCGATTCCCGAACCCGGACTGGATTGCCTTGCCGCTGCTCCAGACCGCCTACTACATCATCGGCGCTCGCGTCGAGCGTTGACGCAGCCGGGAGCACTGTTTCCAATCCCGCTCTTCGCGGCTCGGCACACTGGAGCGTTCAGATCAACCCGAATCCGGGCCGGCGTCGCTCGGGCCCCGGTCGGTCGCTTGCCCACTTCGTCTACTGGTTGTCGAGCTCGGCCGGCTACTCCAGGCGCTGCTTCAATCTCTCCAGGGCAGCCCGTATTGCGGACGCGCCATCATAGTCGAAGCTTTCGAAGTGCCCCGGGCGAGACGGAACGTCCGAAAGCCCCGGCACCGAGACGGTGTCGGGCAGGGCGATGGTCCTGTAGACACGCTTATCCCAGTCATTCGGTTCCAGGTCGGTTGCACGTGTCAGCCGTACCTCGATGCGAGTTTCGTCGGGGAAGTGAACGCTGAGCAAGCCGTCCCGATCAACCGCCCCCCCAGTCAGGAAGCGGCGCAGCGCACGAACACGCGGGTCGTTCACGTCCGCGACCGGGCAGCCTCCGGAGCCATCGATCCAGCACTGCATCCGACGAATCAGCGCAGCACGATTGCGGCCCGCCGGGCCGTCTTCGGGACCGACCAGATCGATGGCCGAAGGGATCTTGTCCTCGAGACCGAGATCAGCGATCCGCACCGGATCATCCGGCCGATCGAGCGATTGCTGCGCGGGCACAGGGGAAAACAAGGCGCTGATAAAGAAAAAGAGAAATACTCTGGTCCATCGAGCCATGTGCTGTCTCCCGCCGGAACGAACCATTGACGGGATACACTAGCGACTGATTCTAGAGTCACGACTCTAAAAAAATCGCCCGACGCTGAAGTTCGCCGCATGTCGTAGAGCGCGCCCTCCGTTGTAGCGCCGCGTCCGGTACGCACGAAATCCGGCGCAATCCGTCCAACGGGCAACCGCGTGGGTCGGGGCCGATCTGGAAGCCTACTCGTCCTCGAATGCTGCAAGGTGAAATTCAGTGGCCTCTTCAACCTCCCGGACGCCAGTCTCCACCAGTTTCGGGACGTCGGCGCCGGCGAGCACTTCCAGTACGGTGTGTACCCCTTGCGAGAGCGAGGTGAGGTTGTACCCGCCTTCCAGAACAAACGCCAGCCGCCCCTGGCAGTGCTTGTCGGCGATATCCTGCACGATGCGCGTAATCACCCTGAAGCCATCGTAGGTCAGGTTCAGCGCCATGTCGTTGCGATGCGGGTCAAAACCGGCAGAAACCAGCACCAAATCCGGCTTGAAGTACTCGGCTGCCGGCACGAGAATCTCTCGAAACGCCTTCTCGAAGGCGATGTCTCCGGCGGATTCCGGCAGCGGCACGTTGATGGTATAGCCTTCCCCGAGGCCGTCACCGACGTCTTCCAGATGTCCCGAGCCGGGATAGAACGGAGCGGCGCAGTGCGTGTCGAAGAACAGCACATCGGGGTCCGCCCAGAAAATATCCTGGGTGCCGTTGCCGTGGTGGGCGTCCCAGTCGATGATCAGCACGCGCTCCAATCCCAGCTTTGCCTGGGCGTGCGCGGCGGCCACGGCAACGTTGTTGATCAGGCAGAAGCCGCGCGCACGCACGGGCTCGGCATGGTGTCCGGGCGGCCGAATGATCGCAAAGGCGCTGTCCGAATCACCTTTTACAACGCTTTCGACTGCGGCGATCGCGTTGCCCGCCGCCGCCGCGGCTGCCTCGATGCTGCCCGGAGAGACGGCCGTTGTATCCCTGTCGAGCCAGGCGCGCTGGCCCGACAGCGAGAAGATATGGTCGAGGTAGGAGGTCGTGTGAACCCGTGCGAGCTGGTCGTAGCTCGCGGGCTGGGCACCGGTGACGAGCTTCACCCCGGGAATGGGGTGCTCGTCCAGATGCGCCTTGATTGCCGACAAGCGCCCCGGATGCTCCGGATAGCTCCATTTGAAATTCAGGCCCTCGAGTACGCTTCTGACGCGCTTCTCGACCCGGCTGGGCAAGAACGGAAGCTCGACCTCCGGATTGTGTTGCAGCATGATTTCATCGAAAAGAACGTGAACGCTGCGATCGCCGATCATGTCAGTCTCCCGCATTCCAAAAAACGCAAACTCAGCACCGCAAGGCCCGGTGTCCGAAACGGCAGAATGCCGAAAAAGCCGGATTGATGCTCGGTCAATCGCATCACTATTCCAAAGCGTCCTTTACCGTGGAAGTCCAGGCCTGGGCGTGAACACCGGTGACCCTGAACCCCATTTTGGTCCAGACCGCCCTGGCCTGCCTGTTTGTGGCCGAGTATTCAAGAATCAGCTCATGCGCCTCACGGCTTTCAGCAAAGGCCACCAGGCGCTTCAGCAAGGCCTTGAAAACACCCCGGCTCCGGAACTCGGGCTCGACCCAGACGTCGTCGATAACGCCCGTTCGACACTCCTCCGACTCCGTCTGTTCCCAAATGCCCTGGCTGCGAAAAACGTAGATATATCCCATGCCCACGAGGCGGTTCACCGAACTTTCGGCAACGCATAGCATCTTGTTCTCATCGGCCAGGGCCGAACGCAGCACGCCCGTCAAGCGCTGGTGTTCTTCTTCCTTGAGCGTCTGCGCTCCAGCCTCGGAAACATGCAGCGCGAGCTTGGCGAGAAAATCCACCAACACCGGGAGATCGGCCTCGGCCGCTTCCCTGATCGAAAATGCCGGCTTCTGCGCTCCACTTCCGGTCATGAAAATCCTCGAAAACGACTGCTTGGAGAGGCAGAAGAACACCAGCGGCACTGCAAATTCCAGTCGAACTCCTGTGCCTCGCACCCAACAATGTACAGCAAAGCCGCGCCCGGCGGCGCGAAACGGCGATTCACCGAGCCAGATCGGGCCACTTCGGCTGCGCTTCGAGCTGCCCCCGGGGTGAAACTGATTCAGCCAGAATCCTCGTGGGTGCGTGAGCCCCCGACGCCGTGCCTTCAAATCGTGGCTGATCTGGTCGTTTTTGATGCCAAACGGAAAACCGATTCGATGAAACCCACCTGCTGTTCAATGACTCTCCGGACAGCCATGATCCGCAGAGCCCCTTCCCGTCGGATGATCGCCTCGATCAAGGCTCTGATACTGAGAGCTGGAGCTGCGACGCACATCTACTGCGCGAACAGCGCGTTGAGGTATGCCGCAGTGCGCACGCCGGCTTGCTGCAACCGACGATACAGCGTATCGGTCCACTCGTAGGCATAGTCCCAGCTGATTTCGCAGTCTCTTCCGCTGTCCATCCGGCAGTCTTCCGGATAGATTCTCGGGCGTATCCCGGCGCTTTCGGCCACCCAGACCGTCGGGTCAGGCGTGTTCCACTCGCGGAACTCATCCGGACCGATCTTCGCTTCCAGCCATTCGGTCATCTCAGAATATGACAGCTTCTTCGAATCGATCAGTTGCGAGTCCCAAAGCCGGTGGAGATTGGACGGCTCCCCGAACCAGGTGATCTCGAAATCGTTGCCACCACGATCCTCGCCGTTGCCCACGTGCAGTGGCTGATGAAGGTCGCCGACAATGTGGACGATGAAGCGCAGCGCCCGCGCCCTGTCCTCGGCCGAGGCTTCCGGATCGAGCACGGTATCGGAAAACCTGTCCAGCGCGGTCACTGCATCGCCTTCCTCCGGCGCACCCACATCCTCGTAGCGCTTGCCCGGCGGGACGGTGACGTAGTGCCACGGGTTGGCCGTCTCTTGCCAGAACTCGGACGGATCGGCGCGCATGAAATCCGGCCAGGTCGAAGCCTCGGCCAGCGTCTCGGGCCCCAGGATTTCCTCGACCGCCAGGCGCGCCTCGGCCGATAGATAGCCCTCGGCAATCTCGGCCGCAACGCGGTGTCCGTTGGCTCCCCAACCGTACACCTGACCGCACAGCAACAACGCGAGCAGCGGCGCTGCAATCTTGTACATCGAATGACTCCTTGGTGGGTGATTCATATCGCATCATACGAGAAGGCACGAGATGCGGCTGTTACACCTCGATGAAGGCCGGCGAGATCCGCATCCAGGCAACATGGAGCGCATTCACGCAGGAACTGCCCGGAGCGCAACCTGCAGGCCCCGGCCCGGCGCCGCCACGCTGGCGCACTTCGGCGCCAGCGTGGACGGGCTAACTGACATGCGTGCAGAAACGCTTTCGACCTCCCGCATCGACGAACCTCGCGATTCGGCCCGGCGCTCGACGACCAGCGCAAGAATCGCGGGCATCCTGTTTCTCAACCCGGCCTCGTCAGTTTTCCGCGGAACCGCTTGTAAGCTTGTGGGTCACGAACTGAAAATTGCCCTGGACGAGGTCGCCGGCATCGTCGTAGAGGTAGACGAACAGTTCACCATTGCCGCTGCCGACCCGGGTATGCCTCGGATCAATATCTGCAATCGTCACGGAAGTTGCGTATTCATCGAAATAGTACGACTCTCCTGAAATGGCGATCTCATACCGTTCCGCGGTATCGTTCCAGGTCACACTATCTACATTGACGGCGTTCGCGATACTGGCGTCTTCATCGATGAACCCCTTGGCAATGGGTCCGGCCGTCAGTTGGGGTGTTTGATCGCCGAAGGTCAGGCTGTCGCCGACGCTCATTTCCCCGGACACTTCGTGATCGCCGTCGGTAAGGGCATTGCCGGAAAACACGGCGACGGAACCGTCAATCGACCAAACCGAAGGTTCGAAGTCATCCGGTGCACATTGCCAGTCGGCGCCGTCCCACTTGGGTACTTCGCCAGCACTGCAAGATAGCTCGCTCAGGACATCGGGCGCGTCGAGCGCAAACTGGGCTACCGGCGCGCTTGCCACGCGCTGACGCTCGTCCAGCGGGGTTCCGTCCACGCGGATCTCCAGCCAGCGCTCGCCGCCGTCGAAAGCGCCTGAACCAAAGTCCAGGTCAACCCGGAACAACCCGTCGACGACCGGATGACCCAGGAATTCCTGCGCATCTCCGATTTGCTGTCCCGCATTCGCATCGTCAAAAAGGCGGAAGTCCAGGTTCACAGTGCCATCATGGGGCGCGCCGTTGTCCTCGAGCTGGCCCTGGTAGGTGATCGTGGTGTCTGAGGCGCTGGCGGGCAGTCCGAAGGCTAGCAACAGCATCAAAAATGCAATAAATCGCATACATGCGACTCCTTGGGTTGTGGATAGTTTGCTCATGTACGTAAGACGAGCGCGAATTATGCCACGCAGCGCAGGAGGCATCTGTTCCCGGCTGCAAGGCGGGGCACGCACGTCCTGGAGGCAACGTGGTGCGAGACTTCGCGACCCCTGGGGCTCCGCGTTGTTGGGCGCGAAGCCATCATTGCGCCATGGACCATCCACGCAGTGAGCGGAACCCGGCATCAAGCGCCCATGACGGCATTCCGCACCTGCCCCTTGCACGGTCGGCCAAGGCCTCGATGCGGACGGCGGCCGATCTCGGGCAGCAGGGGATGAAGGGAGCACCGGGGCAAATGGGCGCTCAAGAAGCTACGACAAGGGCCAGCCCCTCCGCGAGTGGTCTGGTGT
>CAZSGS010000052.1:10073-11257 GCA_964606365.1 uncultured Wenzhouxiangella sp.
ACCCCAGGCACATGTATCTTGGCGGTCAAAGCAATCGCCTGTAGGAAGTTTCCTACAACACCGGATGTCCGCAACATATCCACGTTGCCACGTTGCCACGTTGCCATTTTCTCACCGATTGGCTCTTGAATCGCCACCAGACCATTTGATAAATTGCCTGACGGGAAGAGAAGTGTTGGTTCACGCAGTAGCATGAAGCATGAATGTGTTCAAGACTTATCTATATTCCTTTCTCGCTATCTTTGGGCTGATGGCCATGCAGTTGGCATATTCCAAGCCCAAGGAACCTCCGAACATCTCAGTGCAGGCGCGACGGGCCTTTGCGGGGTGCTCCGCCGCAAGAGCAGGCAATGGTTTTACCACCCGACGGAAGAGGTCTGATTGGTTCAACGCTGCCTCCGTCTCCTCCAGGCCATGTATGAGTTAGCTCGCCAGTCTCAAATGGTCATGCGTGTGTTCCCGAGAAAACGGGTCCTGATACCGACCCATACTGACAACCTGTTCTGATTGCAAGCGGAGCGAGTTTTCGGTTGTGACAGAACACTGTCAGTGCGCCCTGGGACAGCCCAGGGTGCCATTGATCCGAGGACGTCGATATGGTGGCATGGAAGCTCTTCTATCTCCTGACCGGGGGCGCATCACAGCCGGAAGACGAGCCTTCTATTGAGCAGGTTTTCAAATCACGTCTCGCAGGCCTACTGGTGCTTACCATATGCTGGGCCGAGGCGCCAAGAAGACTGAAATGGATTCGGAAGGATGATGATTGGCTCAAGTGGTATATCGAATCCAGACAGCCAACCGCGTACGCACGAGGTGTCTTCTGGCAGCACTTTCGTTGGTAGCGACATCGGTAGCAATCCTGAGCAGTATTGAAATCAGCGCTCCTCCAGTCGTAGCACGTACGCTCCTGCTGTTCGGTATCCCGAGCTGGGTCCTGGAGCGGTCACTTTATCGGTCCGCGGAAGTGCACCGCACCAAGAACCGCGACAGGGAGTAGCAGTGCAAGGAGCAGCCCTGGCAATGTAGCGACACGTCGGCACTGCCAGACGCTACGCTGTATGCGTCCCAGATGTGATATCTCAGTAGGTTGCCCACTCGGACCTTCTTGGCTGAATGATGATCTCGTCACCCATCAGTCTGTCTTGGACGGCAAGTGTGGACAACCTACTGAGGGGTACACTAGT
>CAZSGS010000053.1:0-11194 GCA_964606365.1 uncultured Wenzhouxiangella sp.
GACCCCGTAGCGCCGTGCCTCCGCGAGTACCGTACCCTTCGCCGCCATCGGAAAGCGCCAGGGATACGCCTGGCGCTTTCCCGCCTGGTTGAGCGCCAGGATCGACAGGTGGTGCCAGCCGCGTCCGGCCGCAATCAGCGCCGCCTGCTCGATCTCGCGATCGATGAGTCGCGGCGACAGATGCCGCCAGGTGCTTCGGGCATGCCAGGACAGGCCCACCTCGAACAACTCCAGAACGCGCTCGAACTCGGCATCGCGCAGCAGGCGCCTCTGCACGGCGTCGTCGACCTGAAGGGCTTCCTCGCACAGGCTCAGCGGCTGGCCGAGATGACCGGCGGCGAGAAAGCCGTAGTAGTCGGCTTCGGCGCTGAGCGAGGTGAACGCCAGCATGGCCTCGGGACGCCGGAGTTCGCCCAGGGCACGCCCACGCCAGTAGCGCCAGCGCGATTCGGCCTGCGTGCGCAGGGGCATGGCCTCGATGCTGGAAAGGACCTCGGGCCAGTTTCCATGTGCCATGGCGGCCCGGGCGCGCCAGGCCAATATCTGTGGGTCCTGTTCCAACCCGGGCAGGGCATCGATGGCGTCGAGGGCTTGCCGGTCGAGCGCCACGGCCTGAAACAGCGCGATTTCACGCTCGATGGCCGCCGCCCGGGCCGCGGTGAAAGCGAAACGGGATCGCAGAAGCCGCCAGACGTCGCGGGCCGACTCCCAGTCGCTGCGCGCCAGGCCCTCCAGGCCCCAGGCGATGATCTGCCTCGCGGTTTCACTGTCGCGCCACTGGCGCGCCTGGCGCAAGCCGGGCGACAAGTGCTGGGCGACGCCGATCCAGCGGTCGGCCCAGTCGCGCTGCTCACGATTCAGGTAGCGCTGCAAATAGCGGGCCAGACCGAGTTCACCGGCATCGAGAGCCAGTTGAAAACGACGCCAGGCGGTGTCGGCGTCCGGATTGCCCTGACGTCGCCACCAACCGAAAGCTTCGTCGCATGCATCGGGCCGGGACCGCCCCACCAGCCAGAGGTCGCGGACCCGGGATTCCAGGCCGTCGGTATCGCCACGATGGATCTTCGCGCGCGCCACATGGCAGCGCACGGTCGCATCCGAGTGGTCTCCGGCGTGGGCCAGCAAACGATCAAAATCCCCGCGTTCACCGAGGCTGCGCAGCCAGGTTCGCTTCAGCTGCGAATGGAACGACCAGTCGCGGTAGCGAGCCAGGAACTGCGTCATGACCGCCAGCGGTACCTGGTCGATGCGCTGGCGCAACAGCTCGAACTGCAGGTATGGGGTGAGCGGATAGTCGGGCAGGGCCGCTACGGCCTGGACGATACCGGCCTGATCGCCGCGCTGGGCTGCCTGCCAGCCCTCGCGGAAGCGCTCGCGCTCCTGGTCCCGATCCGCCTGCGCGGACAAGGACCATCCCAGAACGACGCAGACCACCAGCATCCACCTTGCTTTCATCGCCTCAACACTCCACCATTCCGGTCATCCTGCTACGACTGCCGCCACCTGACAAGTGTTTCTTCTCTTCGCACTGTTGCTCGCCATCGGCCTGCTCGCCGGGATTCTGGCCGGTCTGCTGGGCATCGGCGGCGGGCTGGTGATCGTGCCCGGCCTGACGGCGCTGCTCGTCCTCGGCCCGGCCAATGAAGACGTGGCGGTGCCCATCGCCGTCGCCACCTCGCTGGCGACCATGTTGCTGACCGCTGCGAGCGCTATCTGGTTCCACCACCGCCGGGAAGCGGTGCACTGGCCGACGATCGCACGCCTGGGCAGCGGCGTGGCCGTCGGTGCCGCCGCGGGTGCCCTGTTGGCGACGCTCATGCCCGGCCAGGCACTGGGCCGGATATTCGCACTCGTTGCCGCCGTCATCGGCCTGCGGATGATCACGAGCACGCCAGCCGCTCAAACGGCGCCCAGGGCCGCGTTCCCGCGCCTGTGGTGGCTGGCCGGACCGGTGATCGGGTCGGTGTCGGCACTGGTCGGAATCGGCGGCGGCACGTTCAACGTGCCCTACCTCGCCCGCAACGGCTACCGGATGGTCGAGGCGGTGGCCAACGCCTCAGCCTGCGGCTGGCCGATTGCGCTGGCCGGATCCGCCGTGTTCGCCCTGAGCAGTCCGGCCGGGCCGGGGCCGGACTACCTGCTGGGCCACGTCTGGCTGCCGGGCGTACTCGCAATCGGCCTCGGCGGGATGCTCGCCGCGCCGCTGGGCGTGACACTGGCACATCGACTGCCGGCAGCGGGCCTAAGAAGAGTATTCGGTGGTGTTCTGGTACTGGTCGCCGTCCGCATGGCCTGGTAGCTGGACGTCGTCACCGAACTCGACGGTCATCGACAGCGGCTGGTGGTCGGAGAAGGTCACCGGCAGGGCGCGAACATCGCTCACGCGCATATCGGGCGAGACCAGGATGTGGTCGATGGCCCGCTGCGGCTGCCAGGCGGGAAAGGTCAGGACCGGTTCACCGGGCCGCACCAGTCCGGCCTGGTCACAGAAGCTGCGCACTTCCCGCGAGCCCGGGCCGCTGTTGAAATCGCCCATGACGACCACGTGGGGATAGGCGCGAACCAGCGAGGCCACGTAGTCAAGCTGTTGCCCCCGCGCCCGCCGCCCCAGCGCGAGGTGCAGCACGACCAACCAGAGCGCGCGCTCGCCGTCACCGAAGCGGACCACCATGGCGCCGCGACCCGGAATGGCCCCGGGCAGGCGATGTTCTTCGATATCGCTGGGCTCGATCCGACTCAGCAGGCCGTTGCCGGCATGCGCGACGATACCGACCTTGCGGTTTCCCTGGTGACTCCACCATTGGAACTGGGCGTGGGTGGCCAGGTATTTCGCCTGGTTGAGGAATCCCGAACGCAGGCTGCCGCAATCGACCTCCTGTAGCGCGACGATGTCGTAGTCGCGCACCAGCTCGGCGATGGCGTCGAGATTGGCAACGCGCTGGTTGTTGGGCAGAACCTGTCGCCAGCTGCGAGTGACGTACTCGCGATAGCGGCCGGTCGAGGTACCGGCCTGAATGTTGTAGCTCAGCAGCTTGAGCTGGCGACGAGGCCCGCCCACGACGGTCAGCTGGTGGCGTCGTCAGGCTGCTCGGCCGCCGCTTCCTCGCCGCTGTCGGATTCTTCTTGCGCACCCAGCCCCAGTGCTTTGGCCTCGCGCTCGACGAGGAAGTCGACGACATCGAGCATTTCGTCGTAGCTACTGAAACCGTTGGGGCTCACGCGCCATTTGCCCTGGACGATGACCGAGGGCGTGCCGCGAATCCCGAGCGTGCGCACATCGTTGCGATTCTGGCGCATGCGCGCATCGACCGCGAACGACTGCGAAGTATTGACGAAGGTCTCCGCCTCGACGCCGTGATCGGCATAGAAATCGGCGATGTCCTCGAAGCTCCTGAACTGGCGACCCTCGTCGTGCAGCGCCTTGAACATGGCCTCGTGGGTTTCCTCGGCGACCCCCATGACCTGCGCGGTGTAGTAGGCGCGGGCGAACAGATCCCAGCCCGGCTGCAGGGCCACCGGCAGGTGCTCGACCTCGACGTGCTCGGCCAGCCCCTCCTCCCATTTCTCCAGGTAGGGCATGAAACGGCGGCAGGCCGGGCAGGGATAGCCGAAGCCGTCGGTCACCACGACCCGGTCGTCGGGTACGGAAACGGGGTTGCCCACCTTCTGGAAGTGCTGTCCTTCCTCGAAGGACTGGGCCGAAAGCGAACCGGCGAGCAGCACGGTGGCCGCTGCCGTCAAGTTCAGAATCTTGCGCATTGAGTACTCCGCGATTGTCTTGGTTGTATGGCACGATCAGACCCGCCCGGCGCGGGCGAGTTCCGGGCAACCGTTGCCGACAGCTTACCAGCGCGCCGTGTGCAGCCCTTCGATGTAGGAAGCGACCGCCTCGATTTCCTCGTCGGTCATGTTCTCGGCCACGGCGACCATGATCTTGCTGTAGGGATCGTCGTCGCCGTTGGTGACCCCGTTTCGGTAGTCCTTGAGACGCTTGACGGTGTAGTCGGCATGCTGACCGCCGAGGCGCGGGTAGTGAGCACCCGGAATGCCGCTGCCCGACGGGCCGTGGCAGGCCCCGCAAGCCGGCACGTCGGATTCGGTGTTGCCCGCCTGGTAGAGCGCCTGCCCCTGGTCAACGAGTTCTTCGTCGGCCACGCCCGACTCGAGCGACTGCTCTTCGTAATAGGCTGCAATGTCGGCCAGATCCTGGTCGCTCATGTCGGCCACGATCGGATACATCTCCGGAGCGCTGCGCTCCTGCTCGCGAATGAGAATCGACTGGCGCGTCGCGTAGCCGGCATGCTGCTCAGCCAGCTTGGGCCAATTGCTCACCTGCGAGTTGCCGTCCATGCCGTGGCAGGAGGCACACACGCCGGCCTTGTCCTGGCCGGCCTCAGGGTCGCCCACGAGCTGCGCATGGGCCAGCAGCGGCACCGATGCCAGCAGCATCACCAAGAATCGAGGCATTTGAATCCTTCTCCTGATTGGAAGTCTGAACCTGATATTATCGCTCCTCCGCCCTTGCTGTGCCAGCCTTGTCACACCCATGAAGTCCGTCCAGAAGCTCCTCCACCGGGCCGAGTACGTCATCAGCGTGCACAACCGCTCGCAACTGCCGCCCGATGAAGGCGCCGAGGTCGCCATTGCCGGGCGTTCCAACGCCGGCAAGTCCAGCCTGCTCAACCGACTGTGCCGCCAGAAGTCGCTGGCACGAACCAGCCGCACGCCCGGGCGAACCCGGCAGCTCGTGTTTTTCCGCCTGGACGAACAACGCCACCTCGTCGACCTGCCCGGCTACGGCTTCGCGCGCGTCGGCGGCGACCTCAAGCAGCATTGGAAGGGGCTGATCCAGGGCTATCTCGAAAAGCGCCAGGCGCTCGCCGGCCTGGTCGTTGTCATGGACGTGCGCCACCCGCTCAAGCCCGGCGATGTCGACCTGGCCAACTGGGCCGCCGCGCAGGGGCTGCCGCTCCACCTCGTGCTGACCAAGGCCGACAAACTGGGACGGGGCAAGCAGAACGAAGCGATGATGATGGTGCGAAAGGCCATCGACCGCTCGGTCGGTGTTCAGTTGTTCTCGGCCGTGACGGGCCAGGGGCTGGAAGAACTCGAAGACGTCATGGCGGATTGGCTGCTGCCCGACGCCAATCAGGCGGATGCCGGAACCACCGACAACCCGGGCCAGTAATCGAGCTGGGTCAACTCTCGATCGAGCAGGGCCAGGTCGCCCAGGTTGGCGGCCACCAGCGCCTTGAGTTGCTCGAAGCTGTCGGCATCGACCTGGACGAAGCGGCAGGCGATGCGGTGCGCTTCGACGCGCAAGGCCCTGACGCCGACAACGACCTGCATGGTGGCGCCGTCGTTCAAACCACGCAATTCCAGGGTGAGGTCGCCCGGGCTGACCGTATCGAACGCGGCTCCGTGCTCCAGCCCGACCAGCGCACCGTTGATGGACAGATCGAGCAGTTCACAGGCGTAGGACGGACCGCCATCGACCAGCAGACGGCAATCGGCCTCGAAGGGAAAGCGATGAAAACGACGGCGATCCTGTTCCGGCATCATGTTCTCGATGGCTGTCGGCGCGGCCCGGTAGATGAAATGAATGATTCCATCATCCTACAATGCAGCGTGGATCAGTCGAACACCCAAATGACAGCCGGCGCCGCTCTTCCGATCGGCGGTTACCGCGTCACCCCCGCACTCGGCCTGGCGCCGATGGCGGGCGTGACCGACAAGCCCTTCCGCCTGCTCTGCCGCAGCCTCGGCGCCGGCCTCGCGACCTCGGAGATGACCAGCTCCGATCCGTCACTGTGGCATACGCGCAAGTCGCGCGAGCGCATGGACCACGCGGGTGAACCGGGCCCGGTCAGCGTCCAGATCGCCGGCACCGTGCCTGCGCGAATGGCGGAAGCGGCCCGGCACAACGTCGAGCACGGCGCGGAGATCATCGATATCAACATGGGCTGCCCGGCCAAGAAAGTCTGCAAGGCCTGGGCCGGCTCGGCGCTGATGCGCGACGAGGCGCTGGTGGGGCGTATCCTCGAGGCAGTGGTAGCCGCGGTGGACGTACCGGTCACGCTCAAGATTCGTACCGGCTGGGATGCCGGGCACCGCAACGGGCCCACCATCGCCCGGATTGCCGAGGACAGCGGCATCCTGGCCCTGGCCGTCCACGGGCGCACGCGCGACCAGAAGTACCAGGGCCTGGCCGAATACGACACGATCGCCGAGATCGTCTCGCGGCGCCGCATCCCGGTCTGGGCCAACGGCGACATCGACAGTCCCGAGAAGGCGCGCGCGGTACTCGACCACACCGGCGCAGCCGGCCTGCTGATCGGGCGTGCCGCCCAGGGCCGCCCCTGGATCTTCGGCGAGATCGCCCACTTCCTGGGCACCGGCGAGCGGCTGCCCGAGAAGCCGATCGCGGAAGTGCGCGATATCCTGCTCGGCCATCTCGCGGCGTTGCACGACTTCTACGGGGAATATCGAGGCGTGCGGATCGCGCGCAAGCACCTGGGCTGGTACGCCAAGGACAGGCCCGAGAACGCCGGGTTCCGGCGGGTCGTCAACCGTGCCGAGACCAGCCGGGACCAGGTGGCGCTCACCCGCGCCTACTTCGACGCCCTGTCCGCGGGCACGAAACCGGTGCTTTCCGACGCCGCCTGAAACCCGGCGCGGATGACAGGACCGGCGCGGTGATCTATGCTCGAATCCTTGCCTCCACCGGACCAACGACCATGCGCCGTCTCTTGCTCGCCCTCGCCGCCGTACTCGCGGTCGGCTCCGTTCATGCCGAAAAGCTCGCTCTCGTCGGCGGTACGCTGATCGACGGCAACGGTGCGCCGCCGGTGTTCGACAGCGTCATTCTGGTCGACGGCGAGCGCATCGAGGCCGTTGGAAAAGTAGGCGAACTGGCCGTCCCCGACGACTACCGCGTGATCTCGACCGAGGGCATGAGTGTCCTGCCAGGGCTCTGGGACATGCATGTCCACCTGATGATCAACGGCCACGCCGACTACGCGCACTGGCGCGATACCTACACCGACCGCCTGCGCGATGACGTCATGCCCGCTTCGGCCCTGCAACTGCTGATGGCCGGCGTGACTTCCGCGCGCGACCTCGGCGGCCCGCTGGACGACAGCCTGGCCATTCGCGAAGCCATCGAGGCGGGTGATATCCCCGGGCCGACGATGTACGTTTCCGGCCCCTTCATCCAGAAAGCCCCCTACCCCGGCACCGACCATTACCGGTGGGGCGTGGAAGGCGAGCGCGACGCCCGCGCCAAGGTGCGCCGACTGGCCGAAGCCGGCGTAGACGTCATCAAGCTGATCGATCACGATCAGATGACCGGCGCCGAGTACAAGGCCGTCGTCGACGAGGCCCACCGACACGACCTGCCGGTGGTCGCCCATGCGCATCGTCCCGAGGAAATCCTGCGCGGGCTCGAGGCCGGGGTGGACAACTTCGAACACACCGGGCTGTCAACCGCCCCGGAGTATCCACCGAAGGTGATCGACGCGCTGCGCGAGCGCACCGCGCAGATGAACCTCGGCCCCCTCTACTGGACGCCGACGGTCGAAGGCCTGTTCAACTACACCTACGATCGCGAATTCGACGAACACCTCGACGATCCGTCCTGGAAACGCGGCCTGCCCGACGACATCGTCGCCGATATCGAGCAGTCCATCCAGCACCCCGAAAGACTGCCCTATTTCCAGCTCACACCGCAGCGCAAGCCCACGCTCAAGCGCAAGTTCGGGCAGCTCAGGGAATCCGGCGTGACGCTGCTGGTGGGGACCGACTCGGGTATCCCGATGAAATTCCACAGTCAGTCGACCTGGAGCGAGCTCGACGTGTGGGTCAATCACATGGACATGGATGCCATGGACACCATCCGCGCCGCGACGTATTGGCCGGCCCGCATGATGGGCGTGCTCGACGACGTGGGCACGATCGAAGCCGGCAAGTACGCCGACATCATCGCGGTTCGCGGCGACGTGCTGCGCTACATCAACCTGCTACGCGACGTCGACATCGTCATCCGTCGCGGCGAACAATACCGCTGAAAGCCGCGGCCAGGACCGTTTCGCAGCCGGCGTCGACCTTGAATTCGAGCAATTCGTCGGCGCGCGTGCGCCCCCGGTTCACCGCGGCGATCGGCAGGCCGCGGGCCGCCGCATCGCGCACCAGGCGATAGGCCGAACCCACCACCAGTGAACTGCCGACCACGAGCACGCCCGAGGCGGCCGCGATCGCGTCGCTCACCGACTGGCGCGTGGCCGACGGCACCGTCTCGCCGAAGAAGACCACCTGCGGCTTGAGCGTACCGCCGCAGGACGGACAATCGGCCACCCGGAATCCCGGCCAGTCGCGGTCGTCGAGCCGCGCGTCGCCGTCGGCATTGATGCCGTCGACCTCGGCGGTGAACGCCCGGTTGAGCGCGACCAGCCGCTCCTGCAGCTCGGCCCGGCTGCCGACCGCCCCGCAGTCCAGGCAGAACACCCGGTCGAGCCGACCGTGCAACTCCACAAGGCGCCGCTGACCGGCGCGCCGGTGCAGACCGTCGACGTTCTGCGTGACCAGACTCGCCAGGCGCCCCGAACCCTCCAGCTCGACCAGCGCCCGGTGCGCGGCATTGACGCGCGCGGCCGCCATCACCGGCCAGCCGAAGTAACTCCGCGCCCAGTACCGCCGGCGCGTATCCGCGCAGCGCAGAAAATCCTGGTAGAGAATGGGACGCCGCTGCAACCACTGCCCGCTACCGTCGCGATAGGCGGGAATCCCCGAATGCGTCGAAACCCCCGCGCCGGTGACCACCAGCAATCGCTCGTGCGCCTCGATGAACGCACCCAACCGTTCGACATCGCCGACCGGCACGTCGACCGGCGCAGCGGCGCGCATTTCAGGGATGCGGATAGAGGCTGGCATGGGATCGAAGATTAGCATCCCCGCATCGAGGCTGGGGGAATTGGCTTCTTGGTTATTTGGTTACTTGGTGTTTTGGTGTTTTGGTGTTTTGGTTCGGCGCTGCGGGATTCGGAAGCTTGGGCGAGGGTCGTGCTGCCGGACGCATTGGGGGTCTCGACACTGCGCGGGCGCTGCGCTGGGTCAAAGGAAACTGCCCCCGATCGTTCCCAAGGAGCCTGAACCTCGGGTTGCCGAGACGGCATAATCCGAGCCATCGAAGACACCGAGCATCCGCTAATCACTCAACTTGTACACAAGGGCGGCTTCGAAAATCTGGGCACTCATCACTCCGACTCCAATCAGGGGCCCGCAGCGACGATGCCCACTCAGAATTCATCAGAGGCGGAAATCTTCTTATGAGTAGCACCGTGCGAGGAAATGCTCGCAACAATATGGGATGGAAACGTCGCGGCTCATCTGCTATTCGAGGCAAAAGACCGCGATCCTCCCAGAAGAATACCGAATGGCTTTGTCATCAACACCGAAATCCGAGGCCTTGGGCAATCGGACAAGTATTCCCGCCCGCGAACGCTCACCGAAGTAGACAGATCGAGAATCACCCCCGATAGGAACCAATCGAACTTGAGAGCGCTCGTCGAAATCAATTTTGCTCCATTCTATATCAGCCCCGACAAGCCAACTACCAGGCCCTTTGCCCCCAGTCGGAATTGCCTCTTCTGCGGTAAACTGGCGCCCAGCTACATTCGCATCTACCCAGTCCATAAGGTATTCCCTAAACGTCCCCGTTTGAACCCGATGCTCGAGCGTGGCGCAATAGCTCGAGTCCGGCCCGCAAGAGACACAGCCGAGCACAGCAGAAAGAATTGCTAAGGGAAGATTTATTCGCATACTGTTACCACGCTCCATCGGGATAGTAAGGACCGTAGGATGCGTGGAGCGAAGCGTAACGCATCGGCCAATGCGCCATCACGGCCCCGAACATATCGCGGCATTTGCCCAGGGCAAATCCTTCAAGTCGTTTATGTCCCGGGTCATTAGCAGCGCTGGATCAAGGTCATGGCCAGTGCTGTTTGCCGTGGATGACCCGCAGGATGATCAGCTCGTCGTCTTCCAGCTTATAAACCAGGAAGTAAGGCGTGCGCCTAACGATCCATTCCTGGGTTCCGGCCACTCGCCCCCGGTGGCCCATACGGGGCTGGGTCAACAACTTTCGGGTGGCTTCGGCGATGCGTTCGCCGACCTGGCGGGCGGCGGAGGGGTTTTCCTTGGCGATATAGTCCTGCGCCTCGGCAAGTTGCTCAAGGGCGCGACGTGTCCACTTCAGTTTCAACCTGCACACCCCACTTGGCGAAGGCGGATTTCACTTCGTCGTCCGTGGCGAACTCGCCCCGGCGGGCTTCTTCCAGACCGGCTTCGATCTCCTGGCGGACATAGGCCTCATAGGCGACGTCCTTCCAGGTCGCTCCCTCGGGGAGTTGATCGGCCAGGGTGTGCAGTGCATCTCTAATATTGGCAGCCATGGTTCGCATTCTACTCCGCCTGGTCAACGTATTCATCCTGCCCACCCAGGGCATCGAAGTGCCATCCCGGCCCCAAACCTATCGCGGCGCAAGCCGCCACCGGGAATGACTAACGAGATCGTAATTGAGTAGACGCTCAGCGTCCGTCGCTCTGAGCGTATACCCAATTACGATCTCGTTAGTATAATGCCCGCATCGCACACCACCCGGACAAGCCATGACGTTCCCCGCAACCCGCATGCGCCGTACGCGCGCGAGCCGATTCGCCCGCGACCTGGCGCGCGAGACGCGGCTTTCGCCCGCCGACCTGATCCTGCCGGCCTTCGTGCTGGAAGACGACAACGGCCGCGAGGCGGTCGCGTCCATGCCCGGGGTCGAGCGGGTCGGGCGCAACGGCCTGTTCGAGCTGGCCGAGCGCTGCCTGGCGGCCGGGATTCCGGCCATGGCGCTGTTCCCCGTCGTGCCGGCCGAGCGCAAGAGCGAAGACGCCGCCGAGGCATGGCGCGAGGATGCGCTGGTGCCCGAAACCGTTCGGGCGCTGAAAGCCCGGTTTCCGGAGCTGGGCGTGATCACCGACGTCGCGCTCGACCCCTACACCAGCCACGGCCAGGACGGCATCCTCGACGAGGCGGGCTACGTCCACAATGACCGCACCGTGGAGACCCTGCTCAAGCAGGCGCTCTCCCACGCCGAGGCGGGAGCCGACGTGGATGTCTTTCTTGTGGGTTCATCACTGTTGTTTCTAC
>CAZSGS010000054.1:0-11113 GCA_964606365.1 uncultured Wenzhouxiangella sp.
AGGCCTACGGCCATTTTCGCGGCGTTCGTGCCGACGACTCCGCCGCCGAGGATGGGTGGCGCGTACCGGCACCTCCTCGGCCTGCTCCCATTCCAGCCCATCCGGGGAGGTCAGGACGTGGCCACGTTGTCCGACGGCAACATAGCGCTCACCGGCACGGACGATATCGAGAATCAGCGATTCGTCGGCGAGGGGGACGCGCTCGGCGGGCCGGGGCTCGATCGACTGCGAGGAATCCTGCGCGACCAGCGGCAGTGGTAGCAGCACCAACGCCATCACGATCGGCCTGAAATAGCTCATATTCGGGGCTCCAGAAAAAGCGGGCCGGCCGGTTGGCCGGCCCCGCCGGATTTGACCTTCGACTGCAATCAGCGCCTGCCTCGGGTTCTGAGCGCCTGCGGCGTGTAGTTGCTGGGGCTCAGTTCCACATTGAAGCTCGGCACCGGATCCTGGTTGTCCAGGCCAGTCGCCACGTAGCGGCCGGACTGCAGGTCCATGTGCGAGAGAATCGAGGACCAGTACGTGGGCAGTTCATAATAATTGATGGTGTGGGCTTCGGAAACCCGCCAGAGTTCTCCGCGCTGGTCGTAATGGTCGGTCAGCGCGATCTGGTAGCTGTCTTCGTCGAGGTAGAAGGTGCGGCGCGGGTGAATGTGCCGCGTGCCCTCCTTCAGATCGGCTTCGACAATCCAGACCCGATGCAGTTCGTAGCGCATGTGTTCGGGGTTGAGGTGTCCGGGCCGAACCAGGTCATCGGGCGTGATATCACCGCTGTGCGCGGCGTAGGAATTGTAGGGAATGTACATTTCCTTCTTGCCCACGACCTCCCAGTTGTAACGGTCCATGGCGCCATTGAACATGTCGGTCATGTCGTTGGTGCGCAGGCCGTCGGATGCCGTGCCGGGATTGTCGTAGGCTACATTGGGTGCTCGTCGCACGCGGCGCTGTCCGGGGTTGTAGATCCAGGCCTGCCGCGGTTGCTCGAGCTGGTTGAGCGTTTCGTGCACCAGCAGGATGTTGCCCGCCAGGCGCGCCGGGGACTCAACCTCCTGGAAGAAGTACAGCAGGATGTTGTTAGTGTCCTCGATCCTCATGCCTTCCTGGTAGTACAGCCCCAGGAGTTCTTCGCGCAGCTTGATCAGCTGGAAGTTGCCGCCGCTGGTCGGCACGACCTGGTTGTTGTAGCGCGCGCCACCGATACCCTTGTACTTGAGCTTGTGGTTCCACATCAGCTCATAGGCGTTCTGCGCCAGCGGAAAGGGGAAGCCCTCGTAGACGTCGGTGACCCCTTCGCCTTCGGCGACCAGTCGCCCGGTGCTGGCATTGTCGATCGTCGCCTCGTAGATGCGCTCGGGGAACGAGGCCGAGCGACGGCTCGGGTAGACCTTCATGAAGTAGGTCTCCGGGTAGCGCTCGAACAGCGCGACCTGGCCGGCCGACAGGCGATCGGAATACTCCTGGTAGTTCTCGCCGGTAATCGTGAACAGCGGCTCATCATCCGCGAAGGGATCGGGATGGCGATCGCCCACCTGGTAGCCCTCGGGCCAGTCCTCGCGCCTCAGGCCGCCGTCCCAGGCCGGGATCGTGCCGTCTTCGTTGCCGGCGCGAATCGAACCCATCGGCGTCAGGTCCTCTCCCAGCCGCGCGATGTTCTCCTCGGTCCTTGGAATGATCGTGTCGGCGTCGGAGTCCGCGACGATCGGGTCTTCGGCCGCTTCGACGGCATCGCCCGCATCGGCGGACGCCATCTCGGCGTCGGCACGATCGGCCGGGCCGGGCTCGTCTTCGTCGGCCGCCGAGTCAGCTTCATCCGCGCCTTCGTCGGCACCGTCGCCCGCTTGCGCGGTCGTGGCCTCTTCGGCTTCGGCTTCGGCTTCGGCTTGGGCTTCGGCTTGGGCTTCTGCCTCGGCCGCGCCAGCGGCTTCCTCGGTTGCAGCCTGCTCCGCCGCTTCGCGCTGCGCCTGCGCTTCGGCTTCTTCGCGCTCTGCTCGTTCAGCGGCTTCGCGTTCAGCCTCGGCGCGGGCAGCGGCCTCGGCCGCTTCGCGCTCGGCCGCTTCTCTTTCGGCCCGCGCACTCGCCTCGGCCCGTTCGGCTTCCTGCGCCGCCGCCTGCTCGGCTGCTTCACGCTCGGCCGCTTGCTCTTCCGCCCGCTCGGCAGCCTCACGCTCGGCTGCTTCCTCTTCCGCCCGCTCGGCAGCCTCGCGCTCGGCTTCGGCTTCGGCGCGTGCCTGACGCGCTTCGTCCTCGGTTTCGAACCGGTCGCTCATCTGTTCGGCATCATCGCCGGATTCGCGCGTTCCGGAACCGGTCGATTCCGACTGGTCAGCAGCCGGTCCGCTCGATTCGGATTCGGTTGGAGTTTCCGGTTCCTCGCCGGACGGGACGATCGCACAGGAGGCCAGCAGCACGGTCAGGGAGACCACCGCAGCCAGTGTCGTTATACCGTTGCTTTTCCTGATCATTGGAACCTCTGCTTGTCGATGTGGCGCGCCCGGACGATGACCGCGCGGGCACTGACTCCAACCGCCTCGAGCGGCCTAACGTCTACCGCGAACGCGTAGGGCCTGCGGCGTGTAATCGCCCGGCGAGAGGTCGAGACCGAACTCATCCACCGGATCCTGGTTGTTGACGCCGTTGACGATGTAGCGCCCGGACTGCAGATCCAGCGTGGATTCCAACGTCGGCGACACCAGCGGCTGATCATAGAAATTGATTGCATGTGCTTCGGAAACGCGCCAAAGATCTCCGCGCTGATCGTAGTGCTCGATCATCAGGATCTGGTAGCTATCCTCGTCGATATAGAAAGTCCGCCGCGGGTGAAGATGGCGCGTGCCTTCGCGCAGCGTGGCCTCGACCACCCAGACGCGATGCAGTTCATAGCGCAGGTGCTCGGGATTGAGATGACCGGGCTTGATCAGGTCGTCGGGCTCGAGGTCTGCGCTGTGCGCCTTGTAGGCGTTGTAGGGCACATACATTTCGCGCTTGTCGACCAGCTCCCAGTCGTAGCGATCCATGGCGCCGTTGAACATGTCGGTCATGTCGCTTGTACGCTGGCCGTCGGAAGCCGTGCCGGGATTGTCGTAGGCCACGTTGGGGGCGCGCCGGACGCGGCGCTGTCCCGGGTTGTAGACCCAGGCCTGGCGCGGCTTTTCAACCTGGTTGAGCGACTCGTGCACCAGCAGGATGTTGCCTGCCAGGCGAGACGGCGACTCCACCTCCTGGAAGAAATACAGCAGCACGTTGTCGATATCGTCGATGGTCATGCCTTCCTTGAAGTACAGCCCCAGGATCTCCTCGCGCAGCTTGATCAGCGTATAGCTGCCGCCGGCGGTGGGAACGACCTGGTTCCAGTAGCGAACGGTGCCGGCCGTCTTGTACTTCATCTTGTGGTTCCAGATCAGCTCGCGCGCATTCTGAGGAAACGGAAAGGGAAAGCCCTCGGCCACGTCCTCGACGCCTTCACCGTCGGATACCAGGCGTCCCGTCTCGGCATTGCGCCGCGTCATCTCGTAGATGCGTTCAGGGAATGCGGCGCTACGCCGGGTCGGATAAACCCGCATTTCGAAGGTGTCGGGATAGCGCTCGAAGATCGCCTTCTGACCGGCGGACAGCTTGTCGCCGTGTTCCTCGTAGTTGTCGCCGGTAATGGTAAGACGCACTTCGTCGTCGGCGAATGGATCGGGGTGGCGATCACCGGGCTCGTAGCCCTCCGGCCAGTCTTCACGGGTGAGACCGCCGTCCCACTCGGGGATCGTGCCTTCGGCGTTTCCGGCCTTCGGGGCACCCATCGGCGTAAAGTCGTCGCCGAGGCGGGCAATGTTTTCCTCCGTTCGGGGAATGACCGCGTCGATCGGCGCCTCGGTGCCGCTGGCTTCCTGTTGCCCGCCGTTGCCGCCGTCCTGCTGGGCGGTGACGCTGCCGGCGAACATCATGGCACCGGCCAGCGCCAGAAGTGCTGGGGTGTTCTTTTGCATTCGATTAACCTTTGTCGTCGAAGTCATATCAGAAGGAGTAGCTCACCGACGCCGCGATGAAGTCGCGGTCGCCCAGAAGGTTGTTCTTCCCGGCACCGAAGAAATTGGTGTAGGAAAAACCGGCCTGCCAGGTGGACTGGTAGCCAAACGTTACGCCCAGCGTTGCCTGCTTGCGGCCCTCGATGAAGTTGCCGCCCGGTCCGGGCGTCACGCCCTGGACGTCGTGATTGAGCGCCAGGCGCGGCGTCATGTTCCAGGCCGTGCCGAACACGTTGTTGTAGGTCGGCGCGAACACCAGCCGGTAGCCCCAGCTGAAGTCCGTGGCGTAGCCACTCGTGGTAGTGATCGGACTGCGCGAGTTGCCCCCGGTCTGGCGCGAGGGGCCACCGAAGGTATCCGTGCCCGGACCTTCGAAGCGCAGCTCGCTTTCATCGGGCAGATCCCAGACGTGGGTCGCGCCGAACTCGCCGACCACGGCAATCTGGTTGGCCCCCAGCCAGTTGCCGGGACCGAACAGCTTGGTCAGCGTGAACTGGGCCTGGGACAATTCGCGACGCTCGTAGCCCTGGATGTAGTCACCCGGCTCGTACTGACCGAGCTGGCTGATGAACTGGTTGTAGGGCTCGGGAATGGCGGCGTTGAGCGGCGACAGGCCGGCGTAGAGCAGTTCCACGTCGTCGATCTGCAGCGGCACGTTCTCGCGATAGCTCACTTCCCCGCCGAGGGACCAGCCCGATACGTTGGTATTGAAGCTCACGCCCCACAGGTCGATGTCTTCGGGATACTCGACGATCACGGAACCGGACGACGGCGCGGAGTTGGTGACCGCCCGGCCGGACAGCACCGGAAGACGGCTGTGGTAGCGCATGTGGTAGAAGCCGAACTCGGTGTCGTTCAGCCAGGGTGCGTAGTAGCGCAAGGCGATACCGTACTGGCCGTGATCGTCGGGCTGGTTGTCGGCCGCCCGCGGGAACGAGGCGCCGCACCCGGCAGCAACCAGTTCCATCGGCAGATCGCGATCGGTCGCCCCGAGGTTGCCGTTGCGGCAGACCGTCTCGAAGAGGTCCGGGTTGTTGACCGGCTGCGGCACCAGGCCGAAGTTGAGCATGGCGTAGCGGCCGCCGGCCGTGGCGAAATCGTTGGTGGCGAAGAACGTGCCCGACGGCTCGGCCTCCACGGCATCCCACTCACCCATCAGCACCGCTTCCACCGAGAGGTTGGGGGTGAGATCGAGACTGCCCCAGAGCATGTTCAGCGGCAGGAAGGCTTCCTTGAGTTCGGCGCCGGCGGTACGCAGCGCGGTCACGTCGACCGGGTTGATGGAGTTGATCCCGCCGGCCAGGAAGGTGCTCTCGCCCCAGCTGACTACCTGTCGACCCGCCCGCAGCGACAGCAACTGGTCGCCGAGCGGGATATCGCCGTAGATGTAGGCGTCGAGCAGCCGTGCGCGTTCACCGGCCTGGTCCTTGGCGCCCTCGGGCAACTCGTCCATCCCGGTGAGCGTGAAGTCGTAGAAGTAGTTGCCGCGCACGAACGCGCCGAAATTGTCGAAATTGATCGACAGCTCGGAGGAAATGCGCGCCGCGTTGAAGATCGGATCCCACTGGTCGAAGTTGAGATTGCCGTCGTCGGAGTTGGCCGAGAACCGGCCCGGCGTGGCGATCTGCTGATCGAGCGGCCGCTGGAACACCAGCGGATCGAACTGCGACTTGGCGATCAGGTCGTCGTCGCGATCGGACGCGCGCAGGCCGACACCGTAGCTGACGGTGGAGTCGAGTCGAATCTCGACATCGTCGGTACTCAGATCGATCGCGTGGGCCTGCTGGGCCATCAGGGCCAGACCGATGGCGCCGGCCAGGATGCCGGGCTTGAGCCCGAGACCGCGCCGACTCGTGTGAAGTTGTTGGCGTTTCATGTTCGGATTCTCCCTCTCAGTCGTCGGTCTGGATAAGTGACGGATCGCCGATGACGACCCCTGCACCACCGGAGGCAACCATGCTGGCGGCTTCCCCCTGCATTTCGGCCGTGACGGCCTGCCCGGCGCTGGGATCGAGCAGCGAGCCGTGGCCGCCCTGGATCAGCCGCACGGCGCCGCGGATACCCATGGGGTCCTGCGTGGTCTGCGTGATGGCGTCCAGACCCATGATTCGAATCAGCGGTTCGGTTCCCGAAAGCGGCGCGCCTTCGACCGCGTTCGGCACGACGGTGTCACCGGCAACCTGCTGCAGCAGAATCGTGTTCTGCGCGGTCGCCGTCGCACCCCAGTTGATCGGGTCGGCCGAGTCGATCACCGTCTGCGCGGCCAGCAGGAACTGGTAGTAGTCGGGCGAGAAGGGCTCGACGCCCGCCGACTCCAGGCCGGAACGGATAACCGGGCCGAACGTTTCCGAACCGGACAGCAGGTTGGCGATTCCGCCACCGGGCACCGACAGCACGCCGTTGCCGACGGTCGGCTCGACCGCCAGGAAGGGGGTGCCGACCATGGAGCCGAGCGACAGGCCGACGAAGTTGATGTTCGAGCCGTCGAGATCGCTGACGCCGTCGCCGTCGATGTCCATTTCCGGCACGTTCAGGGCCAGGGTCGACAGGTCGATCTGCGCCTGGCGCAGGTTGTCACGCGAGGTCAGCAGGCTCTGCAGGTTGATGAACCAGGCGCCGGAGCTGTCGATCATGCCGTCGGGACCGGGTTCGGTGGTTTCGTTGTTGCGCAGGTCGAGGTCGAAGGTACGTTCGCTCGCGAGCGGCTCGAACGGCGTGTTGTCGATATACAGCGGGCTCGCCTGGTCGGTGATGCCGTGCAGCGGCATATCGATGGAAACCACGGCGAAGCCCTGCGAGGCCATCGTATCGGCCAGGGCCAGCATCTGTGAGCGGTTGCCCGTAATGCCGTGCTGGAAGATCACGACCGGCCAACCGGCAGACGGACGCGTCTGACCCGACTGCTCGTTGGGAACCGTGATGAGCATCGGGATCATCGGGCGGCCCGTCTCGACCGGCATGGGATTGGCGACCGTGACATTGGTGGATTCGGGATCGAATCCGGCCTCGTCGAACGGCGGGACGTAATTGCCGGGCGCGGCCTCCCAGAACTCGGTCAGGGGCGCGGACGGATCCTGCTCGCTCGGCAGGCCGAGGAAATAGGGTACTTCGACGACGCCCATGTAGATGTCGGCGATACCCGGCGAGGCGCCCTCGGGGAGCACGTCCGCGGTCGTCAGGCAGGAGTCGGGGCCCACGCAGGCCTGGGCCACCTGGCTGCTGGTCGGGCCGATCGCCGAACGCAGGGCAGACAGCACCGGCGTAATCGACTGGGTCGTCGCCGTCGACGACAACACGATGCTGTCGCGCGCCACGCCCTGAGAACCGGCGGCGGCCAGGTGCGTATTGATGATCTGACGCAGCGGCTCGAGCGAATTGGCGGTGGGATCATCGAGCAGCGGATCGGTGCTGTTGCCTTCGTCGTCCACCAGGGGGTCGGGACGCTTGGCCAGGAAGTAGGGCTGTGACGGCGTCGCGGGATTGCCGCTGGTATCGGTGATGTCCTCGGTGATCACCGCCATGTAGCCGGTCATCTCCTGCAGCGGCTTGAGCGGCACGACGGCGACGGTCTGCCCGTCGGGGTCGGAGGGCGCGACCACGGCCGCGTAGTCCTCGCCGGGAACGAGTTCGCGGTTGACGCCGGAGACGGCCGGCTGCCCTTGCACGAAACTCACCTCGTAGAAGCGAACCGAGCTGCCCGGGACCACGCTGTCCGGGTCGATCTCGGCGCTGAAGTTGAACGTCCAGGGCGCGACCGTACTGAATCCGTCCAGCGCATTCATGGCAGTGACCGGATCACCGGGATCTTCCGGATCTCCGCCCGGAATGTTCAGCGTCAGGTCTTCCGTCCCGGAAAGCAGCAGCGTGTTGGGAAACGGAATTTCGCCGCCACCGGGATCGAACACGGCGGTCATGACGCCGTCGACGGGGTCGCCGTCGGGTTGAGTAGCGGGCTCTTGGTCCACGGCACGGTCCACGCTGGAACTGCCACCGCAACCGACCAGCCACAACAGCGCGAGTGCGGGCGCCAGGAATCGGCTTGACTTCATCAGTTTTCTCCCCAAAGCAGAGATGATTTTTTAAGTATTGATCAATACTGTGCAGTATGGCCCAGCATCGACTTGTTCGGATTGTATGATATGAACATGTTCTTTACTTTTGCAAGCCGCCGAAACCGGCAGCTCCTAAACGCCCTTGGCCCCGGCTTGCTGATGGCCGGAGCGGCCGTCGGCGTGTCTCACCTGGTGCAGTCGACCCGCGCCGGCGCCGACTACGGCACCAGCCTTCTGCTGCTGGTCATCCTCGCTTGCCTGTTCAAGTACCCGTTTCTCGAGTTCGGTCCGCGCTACGCGGCGGCCACCGGCGAGAACCTGCTCCAGGGCTATCGACGACTCGGGCGCTGGGCGCTTGGCCTGTTCGTGATCGTCACCATGGGCACCATGCTGATCATCCAGGCGGGCGTAACCGTGGTCACCGCCGGCCTGGCCGGGCTGGTGTTCGGGCTCGACGCCACGATCACGCAACTGTCGGCCGGCGTGCTGCTCGGCTGCCTGGCGCTCCTGGCCGTTGGTCGCTACCGAGGCCTGGACCTGATGATGAAGGTGATCATGACCGCGCTTGCCGTGTCCACCCTGGCGGCCGTCGCGCTGGCATTCGGCGCCGGCCCGGACTGGCGGGTCCTCGACCCGACCGCCAACCTGGAAGCCGTCTGGACCGCGACCGGGTTCGCCTTCGTTCTGGCCCTTCTGGGCTGGATGCCGATTCCGCTCGACGTCGCGGCCTGGCACTCGCTGTGGACCCTCGAGCGCGCCGAGCAGACCGGGCACAGGCCCAGCGTTCGCGACGCCATCACCGATTTCCAGATCGGCTACGTCGGGGCGACCGTCCTGGCAGTCCTGTTCCTGTTGCTCGGCGCCCTGATGATCCACGGCAGCGGCGAGTCCCTGCCGCAGTCGGGCGTGGCCTTTTCCGGCCGACTGGTCGAACTCTACGCCCAGACCCTCGGGGAGTGGTCGCGGCCGATCATCGCGATCGCCGCCCTGACCACGATGTTCTCGACCACCCTGGCGGTTACCGATGCCTACCCACGCGCGCTGCGCGCGCTGATCGAGATCAGCGGCATCGCCTCCGAAGACGGGTCGGCCGAGCACAAGCACCGCGCCCGCTACATCGGCGCCCTGCTGCTGATCAGCTCCGGCACCCTGGGGGTAATCCACTTCTTCGGCCAGCGCTTCACCAGCCTGATCGACTTTGCAACCACGGTGTCCTTTCTCGCCGCACCGCTCATTGCATGGCTCAACATCAAGCTGCTCACGAGCGAACACACGCCGAGCGCGCACCGCCCGCGCGGCGCCCTGCTTGTGCTCGCACACGCCGGCCTGTGGTTTCTGATTCTTTTCTGCGTCATCTGGCTCGGCTGGCGCCTGCTGTAGACGTTACGAACTGACTGGCGGGGCGGGGATGGTGACCGCAGCGTTGCGCAAATCGCAGTACGGGAAGTCAGTGGAGGAACCTCTGAGGGCATTCACGCCGGTTCGAATGCCCCCGTGCTTTGATGGCCACGTGAACAAAACCAACCTGCCGACCAGGACCTGCCCGGTTTGCGCGCGCCCGTTCAGCTGGCGGCGCAAGTGGCGCAACTGCTGGGACGAGGTGCGCTACTGCTCGAAGCGTTGCCGGCTCACTGGTAGGCGAAGTCGCTGAAGAACAGTCGATCCAGGTCGGTTTCGGTCAGGCTGCGGGTGACCGTGCGGTCTTCGACCGTACGCTCCCAGGGCTCGTCGAAGTCCTGCTCCGTCCAACCCTTGGTCACGGCGATGGCCCGCCAGACGCGCCGGTAGATGACACGCGCACGCACTTCCACTTCGTCGCCCGGCAAGGTCCCGAGCGGCAATTCGAATACGAAGACTCCCAGATCGCTCTGCCCCGGCGGAATCGTCGTCTTCGATTTCTGCGATTCGGCGTCGATGAAATTGACCGGACTGACCAGGGGCCCCTCGCCGTTGATACGGCCCTCGAGAACCTTGGCGTAGCCGCGGCCGGCCATGCCGCCGAAGTCGCCGGGCTGGGTACCCGCCTCCTCGTCGTCGGCCCAGTCGGGCACCTGGTCGCCGGAGATCTGAGTCAGGGGCTGGCCATCGATCGAGGCCTCGACCACGAGGAGCGCGTTGCGCACATCCACCCCGGTCGGCCAGTTATGGCCGGTCACCAGGTTGCGTACCCGGGTATGCACGCCGACCCGTTCGGAAAACGGCGTGATCTCGACCTCGAGATCGATCGGATCGGTCAGCTCGCCGGAGTAGACGCCGGGAAAACCGTGATGGTGACGCTGTTCCGCCGGCCTGATCGGGGCCGCGCCGATCGCGGCGATCGGGCCCGGCTCATCGGCGGCGGGCATGTGACAGGTCTGGCACTGCTGACCCGACGCCGCCGCGGGCGAGGCCTCCCATTCGCTGAAGGTTTCCTGACCCGGGGCCCCGGTATCGGGATTGACGTATTCGTGGCAGCTGGCGCACAGGCGTGAACTGGAGAAAAGCGGCTGATAGGCGGCGCGCATCTGGCTGAATCCAACGTCGTCGAGCGGGCCCCAGACATGCTGGTGGGTGACCTCGTCGTCCCCCTGGAAGGACAACGGAAAGCGGAATTCGGCGTTGCCCAGAAGATGAATCGCATCGACGTTTTCGTTGACCGTGTGCAGCTGGTGACAGCTGGTACAGGTCACACCCTCGAGCCCGGCGGTGCTGGAGACCTCGTTGAACTTGACCCCGCCCGGATCGGAGGGATTCTCGTTGGGTGAGTGGCAGGTGGCGCAAAAGCCGGTGTCTTCGGGATCGTGCAGTTCGGTAAACACGTAACCGTCCGACTCGGGTCCGCTTCCATCACCGGTGCCGTCGCCCGAGTAAAGATCGCGAACGCGCACGTTCACCGCGGCGCGCGAATGGTTGCTCTCCTGCCACTGGGCATACTGTTCGCTGTGACAAACGCCGCAGCCTTCCGGCGGCGCACCGGCGATGGGCATGTAGTCGCTGTTCTGCGCATCGGGGATCGGCCGCAGGGCGATCTCGATCTCGTCACCCGCGTCGGCGTAGGTCACCTGCGTT
>CAZSGS010000055.1:0-11039 GCA_964606365.1 uncultured Wenzhouxiangella sp.
GGCGAACTCGACACCCTCTACGGCCTGCAGCGCGAGCTCGAGGAGACCGAACACGCCGCCGGTGAGCTGCGCGCCTGCGAGGATGCCCTGGCACTGGCCGACGCCGTCGCCGCCCGAACCGCCCTCGAGAACACGCTGATCGACGAGTTTCCCGGCGGCATGGACCGGCTGCGCGGCGACGAACTGACCCGCCTCGACCAGATCGAAGAGCAGATCGCCCAGCGCCGCAAGGAGCTGGGCTTGACCAAGGACGCGCTCGAGGCGGGCCAGAAACGGTTGTCGGACAGCGGCGGCGTCGACCCGCAAAAGCTCGAAGCCGTCCAGGCCGAGCTGGCCGACCGGCGCGACGAACTGGCCGACATCGAGCGCCGAATCGACCAGCACGCCGTGGCGCTGGAGCAGGCCCTGCAGCAACGCGAGATCGCCGGCGAACGCTTCGGCAAGCTCGATGCCGAGGCCCAGCCCGAACTCCCCTTGAGCGAACTCGAGCACCTGGAGCGGCAGGTCGAACGGGTACTCGACCAGCGCGAGAAGCTGCGCTCGATCACCGCCGAGCTGGCCCGGCTGCACGTGCCCCGGTCGGACGCGGCCGACACGCCGGAAGTCCTTCGCCAGGCCAGAGATGCCCTGTCCGAGTGGCTCGAACACGCCCGCATCAGCGGCCTGGAGGGCGTTCTCTGGGGCGGTCTGTCGCTCGCCGGTGCGCTGGCGGGCTGGCGTCTGCTGGGGCCGCGCGAGATCGAACCCTTCGGCGAACTGATCCTGCTGGTCGGGCTCGCGGTCGGCATACCCGCCTTCCTTCTGGCGCAGTTCATCATGCGCTTTCGCTACCTGGCTGATGCCCGCTCGCGCTACCTGGCCACCGACGTCGAGCCGCCGCTGGGCTGGAGCGAGGAAGAAGTCGAAACGCGGCTCGAGCGTCTCGAGCAGGAGTTCGAGTCGGCCACCCACAGGCAGGTCCAGCACAACCATGCCGGCGAGCTGCGCGAGCGACTCAACCAGGAACGCACGAGGTTGGAAGAGGCGCGCTCGAAGCTGAAGACCGCAGCCGATTCGCTCGGCCTGAAGGGGGAAGTCCGCCTCGAGACCACCTTCCTGCTCTGGGCAAGGCAACTGCGCGACTGGCAGCAGGCCGACCTGGCGGTGGCCCGGCACAAGCAGGAGCTCGAGCACGATCGCTCGGCGCATGCCGCCAGCCGCAAGCAGGCCGCCGAACTGCTCGAACGCTACGGATTCGACCGGATCGAGAACCTGTCCAGCCGAAAGCTCGCGGGCGTCCTTCACCAGCTGTCGCCGCGCATGCGCACCAACGCCGAACTGCACAACGAGATCCAGGCTCACCGCAATCGCCTGGGAGAAATCGAGGCCGATATCGAGATGCTGCAGCGGCGGCACGACCAGGTCTTCGAGCAGGCCGGTCTCCACAGCGGCGACCGCGACACGCTGATCCAGCGCATCGAGCAGCACGAGGAGTGGCGCCAACTCGAGCAGCAGCGGCGTGATCGCTCGCTCGAAGCCGCCCGCCTGGAGCAGAAGCTCGAAGCCGAGAAGGAATTGCTCAAGCAGGCCCGCGAACAGCAGCGCGAAGCCCTGGCGCGGCGCCAGGAAGACCTGGCCGAAAAGGCCGAGCGCCGCGACGAGCTCAACCGCCATATCGCCACCATCCGCACGCGCCACGAGGACCTGGTGCGCCGGCGCGAACTGCAGTCGCTGACCGGGGAATACGAACAGCAGCGCGAAGCCCTGGCCGGGGATTTCGACCAGCACATGCTCGCCGCTGCCGGCCACGCCCTGATCGAGGACGTGCGCATCGCCCACCAGGCCGACAACGAGCCGGCTGCGCTCCGGCGCGCCGGCCACTGGTTCGAGCGTTTCACGCACCACCGCTACCGGCTGCACTTCCGCGGCGAACGCTTCGAGGCCTTCGACGCCCGCGCCGAAACTTCGCGCTCGCTGGCCGAGCTGTCGACCGCGACCCGCGCCCAGCTCCTGCTGGCCGTGCGCCTGGCCTGGATCGAACAGGCCGAACGCAATCGCGAACCCCTGCCGGTGTTCATGGACGAGGTCCTGACCACTTCGGACCCGGACCGCTACCGCCTGGTGGTGGAGTCGGTGCAGGAGCTGGCGACCGACGGCCGCCAGATGTTCTACCTCACCGCGCAAGGCGACGAGGCCACGGCCTGGGCTGCCTGGGCGGGCGACGGCCGGCAGCCCCACACGATCGACATGGCCGAAGTCCGTCGCGGCCAGATCGAACCGCTCGAACTCGCCATGCCCGCGGGCGAACGCCGCAAGCGGGAGATTCCCGAGCCGGGCGAACAATCGCCGGAAGCCTGGGCGCGCGAGGCCGGCATCGGACCCATCCGGCCCTGGCTGGGAACGGGCATGATCGAGGTCTTCCACCTGCTGCACGACGATCTCTCGCTCGCGGCACGTCTGATGCGGCTCGAGCTCTCACGCCTGGGAGAGTTGTCGGGCTATCTCGACACGACCGAAGACGACGAACTGCTCGACCCCGGTGAGCAGGCGACCCTAGAACGCCGCTGCAACGCCGCGGCCCACATCCTCGACGACTGGCGCGCGCGCCACCACCGCCCGGTCGACGCCGGCAGTCTCGCCGCCTTCGGCCAGATCACCGACACCTTCATGCCGCGCGTACTCGACCTGCTCGAAGAGGTCGGCGGCCATCCGAAAACGCTGATCGAAGGTCTCAGGGAAGGCCGCGTCAGCCGCTTCCGCTCCGATACGACCGATGCACTGGAGGAATGGCTGACCGACAACCGCTATCTGGCCGATCGTCCCGAAGACACCGCCATCACCGCCGCCGAGTTGTCGAGCAAGACCGGCGTGAGCCCGGAAGAAGCGGCCGAACTGCGCGAGTGGATCGTCAGCGCGATCGTCGATCCGCTGGGGGGCGATTAGGCATCAGGCAAGTCCATCGGGCGTTGGGTGGGCTGGCGCCACCGGGCGGTGTGGTGGCCTCGACAAGTCAACTGCGGTTTCGCCCGGCCTGCTTCGCAGGCACTTTCGGCGAGTACCTTTTTTCCAACCGGTGGTGCCAGCCTCACCCACGATCCAACGACTGAAGCGTCCCGAGAGGATGGTCGTCCCTCGACAGGGCGACACGCGTAGCAATCGCGTGACAACATCCGAAATGTCGTCCGTCGGGGACGCGGCCCCGACCTACGCGGGCACGAGTTCGGAGGATTCTCCCTGCCCCCCCGATACGATGAGGCCGCCGAAGCCGCGGTCGCCTACAGGTTCCTCCCGTAGAACAGCTCCTGCATTTCCTTGCGCAGCCGCTTCTCGATGCGAGCGCGTTCGCGCATTTCGATCTCTTCAGCGCGGATGCCGAACAGGTAGTCGTCCAGCTCGAACTCCTTTAGACGCATCTTGGTGTGGAAGAGATTCTCCTGGTAGACGTTGACGTCGATCATCTCGTAGGCGCGCTTGGTGTCACGACTGAAGTAGTCCTGGATCGAGGTGATCTTGTGATCGATGAAGTGCTTGCGGCCGCGCACGTCGCGGGTAAAGCCCCGCACCCGGTAGTCGACCGTGACGATGTCGGACTCGAAGCTGTGAATCAGGTAGTTGAGCGCCTTCAGCGGCGAGATGACGCCGCAGGTGGCCACGTCGATATCGGCCCGGAAGGTGCAGATGCCGTCGTGCGGATGACTTTCCGGGTAGGTGTGGACGGTTACATGGCTCTTGTCGAGATGACCCACGACCGACTCGGGCAGCGGTCCCGGTGCGGGCGATGCGGCATCGCCGGCGTCCTCTACCGGTTCTTCGGCGATCAGCATGGTCACGCTCGCACCCTGGGGCTCGTAATCCTGGCGCGCGATATTGAGAATGTTGGCGCCGATGATGTTCGATACGTCGGTCAGAATCTGCGTCAGTCGCTCGGCGTTGTAGGCCTCGTCGATATAGGCGATGTAGTCCTTGCGCTCGTTGGCCGAGGTGGCAAAGCACAGGTCGTAGATGTTGAAGCTGAGTGCCTTGGTCAGGTTGTTGAAGCCGTGAAGCTTGATGCGACGTGAAACCATGATGAAAATCCCGTGCTGACCGCCGGTTGAAAAGGGGGGCAATTATCAACCATTCATCGAACTGGTTTCCACCCCGAAATCCGCTACACTGCCAGGCAGGGCAGCATCATGCGTTTGACGCCCATCACGAACCGGGGGCAGAATTGGGTTCGAAGCGTCGCTTTCGGGGGTTCGCCAGGCAAACGGATTCTCGAGCGTGATCGCTGGAAAGGGAAGGCATCCACCCAACAATACTTAATAGAAGACGCGATGAAAGATTTCCAGTTCTACCCAATCGACCGAGAAGCGATGGATCGCTTCCTCGCCATCTGTCAGCGCCAGCATTACCCGGCCAAGACGACGATCATGCGCCCGGGTGATTCCGGCGACAGCCTGCTCTATATCATCGAAGGCTCCGTGTCGGTCTCGACCGAGGGCGACGACGGCCGGGAACTGATCCTGAGCTACCTCAACCCGGGTGATTTCATCGGCGAAATGGGGTTGTTCATGAAACCGTCCCAGCGCGAATCGCTGGTACGCACGCGCAGCAAGTGCGAAGTCGCCGAGGTGTCCTACGACCGTCTGCGGCAAGCGCTCGAGAACGAGCTGCAGCCATACGCCATCGACATTCTCACGGCCATCGGGTCCAAGCTGGCCCAGCGTCTGCTCTACACGCGCCGCAAGGTCTTTCACCTGGCTTTCCTGGACACCCAGGGTCGCATCGCCAAGACCCTGATCGACCTGTGCAGCGAGCCGGACGCCATCTCGCACCCGGAAGGCACGCAGATCAAGATCACCCGCCAGGAGTTGAGCCGTATCGTGGGTTGTTCGCGCGAGATGGCCGGGCGCGTGATGAAGAACCTCGAGGAAGAGGGAATGATCCGCGCATCCGGCAAGACGGTGGTGGTGCTGGGAACCTACAAGGGCGCTCCGGGTTGAGCGCCCTCGGGATCAAGACGGGTGTTCCGCTTCAGAGCACCCAGGCCAGAACGGCGACCACAACCGCGGCGGCTATACCTGCTGCCACCCAGGGCATCCAGCTTGTGTTCATGGCCTGTGGACTGTCCGACTGGTCGGGGTCGTAGAAGCGGAACTCGACACGGCCGAAGCGAAGACGATCCCCGTTGGCGATGGCCGAACTCGAAACCTTGCTGTCGTTGACGAAGGTTCCATTGGTCGACAGCAGGTTCACCACGCGCCATCCCGCCGAATCCTTCACGATTCTCGCATGCTCCGAAGACACGCTCGAATCGTCGATCCGAAGGTCGCAGTTGTTCGCCCGCCCGACGACGATACGCGTCGAGCCCAGCCCGAAGGATTGCCCGCTCACGCCGCTACTCAAGCCGGTCAACTCTGCCCGCGAGCCGCTGGCGGGCTCCTGGGCGGCTTCGTCGATGAGCTGGCTGACTTCATCACGGCTGAAGACCTGGGTGCCCTGGGGCCCCTGGTCCTTTCGACCCGAACGTCCACTTTCGCTGCTCATTTGGTTTCCCTCCAGATTCGCTTCATTCTAGCCGGAGCGGCGCCGAAACGGCCACTTCCAGCGTGACCTGTCGGCCACGGTCACCGACGGCGCCGAGACGGCTACGACCGAGACGTTGTCGTGTGCGCCAGACGCCAGCGCGCCCTGCAGCAGCGCATCCACCAGGCCTTGCGCATCGGTCACGCCCGAGGCGTTGAAAATGCGCTCAATTTCGCTGTCTCCGAGCTCGCCGGACAGCCCGTCGGAACAAAGCAGGATCATATCGCCGGCCTGCCACTCGCCTTCGACCAGATCCACCCGGGGCGCCTCGTCCCCGGCCAGGCCCAGGCAATCGGTGAGCACGTGTCGCTGCGGATGCCGCGTCGCTTCGTCGGGCGTCAACGCACCCGAGGCCACCAGTACACCGGCCACGTTGTGATCGTTCGTAAGCAGCTCGAGCCGTCGGCTGCCCGGGGAAAACCGGTAGGCGCGACTGTCTCCGACCCAGCATACCTCGTAGCGCAGCGCCCGCTCGCGCAGCGCCACGACGGTGGTGCCCATGTCGTTGTATTCGGGCCGCTGCAGCTGCTCGGAGCGAATGGCGGTGTGCGCAGCCTTGACGGCCTGATCCAGCCAGGCGCCGGCGGCCACTTCCGCGCAGATGGTGTCACGGGCAATGGCGCTGGCACGCGCGCCACCGGCGTGCCCCCCCATACCGTCCGCCACCAGCCACAGGCCCAGCTCGTCGTCGGCCAGCACCGCATCCTGGTTTTCCCTGCGCACGCGCCCGACATCACTGACCGATGCTGATCGCATGCTCCCCGACCCTTGTGTAACGCTGTTCATGCCTGCTCTATCGCGTAGAATTCAATCGGCCCTTCCCAACCGGGGGACCGGTTTCAACCCCGTTTCCAGCCAGAATAGCTGATTTTGCACGGCTCGGCGAATCCACCCACATCGGCGCATCGTAATGACTCACCCCGACAACGTCCAAAACAGGCCATGGCGCGTTCTCAAGTTCGGCGGCAGCTCGGTAGGCCGCGCGGACAACTGGCCCCGAATCGTCGAGCAGGTTGCTTGCGCCCGCGACCAGGACCTGAGCGTAGCCGTGGTGGTGTCGGCCCTCAACGGGATCACCGATTTACTGCAGGCCTACATCGATGGCGGCCCCCATGCCGACGCCCCGGCCCTGATGTCGGAAGTCGAGCGGCGGCACACTGGGATGCTGGCTGCCTGCGGCCTGCCGGAATCGACCCTGGACGCGCCGCTGGCGCAACTGCGCCGCTTCCTTCTCGAGACCTACGACGGGACCTCGCCGGCCGACCAGGCGCGGCTGCTGGCATTCGGCGAAACGCTATCGAGCCACTTCGCCGTCGCCCGGCTCGGCCTGGGGGATATCGAGGCCGCCTGGCTGGACAGCCGCCGAATCCTGATCAGCGACGAGCGCGAACCGCGCAGCGGGCGCGCCCGCTACCTTTCGGCCCGCTGCGCGGCGCGCCCCGCCCCGGAACGAGCCGCCGAGCTGGCGCAAGAATCGAGCGTATGGGTGATGCCCGGCTTCGTGGCCGCCAACCCCGCCGGCGAGACGGTGCTGCTCGGGCGCGGCGGATCGGATACCTCGGCGACCGCGCTGGCGGCCGTCCTGGGCGCAGGGCGTGTGGACATCTTCTCCGACGTGCCGGGCCTCTTCTCGGCTGATCCACGCCGCGTTCCGGGCGCGAGGCTGCTTCGGCAAGTGGGCTTCCGGGAGGCGCAGGAGCTGGCCGCCATGGGCGCGAAAGCCCTGCATCCGGCCGCGCTCATCCCGGCCCACGAGCAGCACATCGAGATCCACATGCGCCAGACCGACCGGCCGGACATCGAGGGCACGCGCATCAGCCCCTCGGCGCGCGAGCATGGCGCCCAGGTCAAGGCCATCGTCCAGCGCAAACCGATCACCCTGATCTCGCTCGAGGATATCGGCATGTGGCAGCAGGTCGGCTTCCTGGCGTCCGTGTTCGACGTCTTCAGACGGCTCGGCCTTTCGGTCGACCAGGTTTCGACATCGGAATCCAACGTCACCCTGACCCTCGATCCCGGCGCCAACGTGGCCGACCGGGCCGTCCTCGACGAACTCAGCCGGGAGCTCGAAAAGCTCTGCAAGGTCGAGATCCTGACCGATTGCGCCACCGTCAGCCTGGTCGGACTGGGCATCCGGACCATCCTGCATCGCCTCGGGCCGGCACTCGAAGTCTTCGAGCAGCGCCGCATCTTCCAGGTCAGCCAGGCAGCCAACGACCTCAACCTGACCTTCGTGGTCGAATCCCGCCACGCCGATCGGCTGGTGCAGCAACTCCACCAGCAGGTCATTCCCGGCGGCGTCGGCGGCGACTCGATTTTCGGACCCACTTACGAGCAACTCTTCCGCGACGAGACCGCGCCGGAGCACGTCACACCCTGGTGGCGGCACAAGCGAGAAGCCCTGCTCGAGCGCATGGAAGGACGTGACAGCGCTTACGTCTACGACCTGCCCACGATTCGAGCCGCCTGCGGCAAGCTGTGCGGCCTGAACTCGGTCGATCGCGTGCTCTACTCGATGAAGGCCAACCCGCACCCGGACGTGTTGCGCACCGCCGTCGCCAGCGGCCTGGGCATTGAATGCGTTTCGCTGGCCGAGGCGAAGCATGCGCTGGCGCAGGTGCCGGACCTCGAACCGGCCGACATGCTGTTCACGCCCAACTTCGCCCCGCGCGAGGAGTACCGCCATGCCGTCGCCCTGGGCTTGCCGCTGACGGTCGACAACCTGCACGTACTCGAGCACTGGGGGCCCGACCTGGCCGGCCAGTCGGTCTTCCTGCGGCTCGACCCCGGCTCCGGGCTGGGGCACCACAAGCTGGTGCGCACCGCCGGCAGTCACTCCAAGTTCGGCATCCCCTTGAGCGAACTCGAGCGGGCGCAGACCCTGTGCCGCGCCCACGACATCCGCATTCGCGGCCTGCACGCCCACACCGGCTCGGGCATCATGCATCCCGATAACTGGCACCGCAGCCTGGAAACCCTGGCCGAGGCGGCCCGCCGCATCGATACGGTCGAGATCATCAATCTCGGCGGCGGCCTGGGCGTGCCCGAACGGGCCGACGAACTGCCGCTGGACATGACCGCCATGGACGGCGGCCTGGCCGAGCTCAAACAGCAGCTGCCGCGATCGATCAAGGTCTGGATCGAGCCCGGCCGCTACGTCGTCTCCCCGGCAGGCGTCCTGCTCGCACGCGTGACCCAGACCAAGGGCAAGGGCGACGTGCGCTACATCGGCGTGGCCACCGGCATGAACTCGCTGATCCGCCCCGCCCTCTACGGCGCCTGGCACGAAATCGTCAACTTGAGCCGCCTCGACGAGCCCGGCAACCACGTCTACAACGTGGTCGGACCGGTCTGCGAGAGCGGCGACATCCTGGGCCTGGACCGGCTGCTGCCGGACTCGAGCGAGGGGGACCTGCTGCTGATCGCCAACACCGGCGCCTACGGCCGGGCGATGGCCTCGCGCTACAACCTGCGCGAGCCGGCCGAAGAAATCGTGTTCGACTGACACCTGCCGCCCGGCGCGCGCAGGTTCACGCTTCCGGGCCGGGAACGATCACCATCGGCATTCGCCAGTGCGCCAGCAAGCGGGCGGCGGCGGGCGAAGCCAGCCAGGCGCCACCGCGCCCGGCGACGAGCTCGATCGCGTTCTCCTCGGCCAGTATCCCGAGCATATCGCCGGTACCCGTCGACGGCAGCTTGCGCAGGCGCCAGCTTCGACCGCCCAGCCCGAGAGCATGCAACCCGTCCTCGATGCCCCCCACATCGCCGACCCCGGGGGCCACCAGCACGACCAAATCGCGCGCCATCGCACGGGCGCGGTCGACGGCCACGGCGAGCACTCCCCCGGCCGAGGCCCCGTCCTCGACCAGCACACCCACCCGGCCGCGTTCGCGCATCGGCGCGGCCGAGCAGATCTGTACGGTCCCGCCGGCCCGGCGCGCCAGCGCCAGCGGTGCGCGGCCCAGGGTGCGTCCGAGCCGGACCGACCAGCCGACACGACCGAGCACGAGGCAGTCGTCGGGCCGGGAAAGGGCAAGCACTTCGTCGACCAGGCGGCCGCGAACGACGACCAGTTCCCAGGCCACGTTCGCCGAACGGCTCACGCGCTCGACAGCTCGGCGAACAGTCGCCGGTCCCCGTTCGTGCGGTTGCTTCGGCCGGCCCTCGTCGACGGCCCGGATGGAGCCTGACACTGCACCGACTTCGCGGGCGAAGGAAAAGGCCGCGCTGCGAACACGATCGGGTTCTTCCACGGAAACGGCGATCAGCGGTACGTCGTGGCGCCGGGCGAGTTCGGCCGCCGCTTCCAGGGCGTTCAGTGCATCGGGTGAGGCGTCGATGAGTACGACGACCCGCTTCGGTCTCCGGCCTTCGGTCAATCCGGCTTCAGGCCTGTTCACCATTGGCGTCCTCGCGGTCGACGTTCCTGCCCCGGGACCTGCGGGCAATGCGCGCGAATTCCTGCAGGCGATCGGCCACGCGACGGTTGAAACTGCCCTCGGGAAAACCGCCGTCCTCGCCGCGTTCTCCGGCGGGCAGCCCCGACAGCAACGCCAGCGCCTCGTCGACGGTGGTGACCGGATAGATCCGGAAGCGGCCGGCTGCCACGGCTTCGCGCACCGCCCGCTTGAGCATCAGGTGCTCGACGTTGGCTGCCGGCACGAGCACGCCGTGGCCGTCCAGCTCGCCGGCCTGGCGGCAGACGTCGAAAAAGCCCTCGACCTTCTCGCTGATCCCGCCGACGGCCTGTACCTGGCCGTGCTGGTTGACCGAGCCGGTCACCGACAGCGATTGCTTTAACGGCGCACCCGCAATGGCCGAAAGCAGTACGCAGGTTTCCGCCAGCGATGCGGAATCACCCTCGATGCCGCCATAGGACTGCTCGAACACGACGCTGCCTGAAAGGGACAGCTCGCTTTCGGGCGCATAGCGGCTGGCGATAAAGCGCGACAGGATCAGCATGCCCTTGCTGTGAATCGGCCCGCCAAGCTCGACCTCGCGCTCGATGTCCACGACCTGGCCGTTTCCGGGCCGCGCCGTCGCCGTGATACGCGCGGGGCGGCCGAAGCGGAAATCGCCGAGCTGGAGCACCGACAGTGCGTTGACCTGGGCGACGGTCTCGCCGCTGGTCGAGACCATGACCGTGCCCCGCTCGATCTGCTCGAGGCTGGCCTGCTGCAGGCGACCGGCACGTGCATTCCGCTCTTCGATGGCGTGTTCCACGTGCTCGCCGGTGATGGTTGCGGCGTTCGCCTCGCCGGCCCAGTAGCCGGCTTCGGTCAGCACGTCGCGCAGCACCCGGTCGTCGGCCGCAAGCTTGCGCTGATCGTCGGCCAGGCGACTGGCGTGCTCGATCATCCGGGCCGCGGCGCTGCGATCGAGCGGCGGCGTGTCGGCCACCCTGGCCATCGATGCGAGCATGCGCGCGTAGAGCATATGGTTGTCGTCATTGCGCTCGATGTCGTCGGCGAAATCCGCCTCGACCTTGAACA
>CAZSGS010000056.1:0-6885 GCA_964606365.1 uncultured Wenzhouxiangella sp.
AGCAGGAAGTCCAGCGCGATCTGCTCTGGGGTACGGCTTTTGCGCTGTTTTTGATCTATGCCCTGATTGCCGTACCGCTGAAGTCGTACCTGCAGCCGCTTTTGATCATGTCGGTGATCCCGTTTGGCATGATCGGCGCGATCTTCGGCCACTGGGTGCTGGGCATGCCGATCTCCATGCTCAGCGTATTCGGCATCATCGCCCTGGCCGGCGTGGTGGTCAACGACAGCCTGATCCTGGTCGACTTCGTCAACCGGCATCGCCGCGCCGGCGAATCGCGCATCGACGCCGCCGTCAAGGCCGCCCGCGCGCGCTTCCGCCCGATCATCCTGACCTCGGCAACCACCTTTCTGGGCCTGGCGCCAATCGTGTTCTTCGAAACCAGCCTGCAGGCACAGATCGTCATCCCCATGGCGACCTCGCTGGCCTTCGGCATCCTCTTCGCCACCGTGATCACGCTGGGTCTCATCCCGATCCTCTACCTGATCGGCGACGATGTCGTTCACCTGGTGCAGCGCATCACCGGCCGCGAGCGCACGGGCATGGTGGCATCGCAGGAGGGTTGATTGGGAGCCAGGAATCGGGGACTACGGATTACGGACCAGACCATGATCGGGGGCGACCGGTTATGATAATTTCAATCGTTCCACGGAGAACTCCCCATGAATCCGCTCCCGAGCCCGCGCCTCCGAACCGTCCTCCTCCTGATGCTCGTCGCCGCCCTGGCCGGCTGCCAGTCGATGAAGTACCGCACGCTCGAGGCCTTCGGCGTCGAAAAGCGCGACATCCTGTCCGGTCGGGTCGAATCCGCTCGCGACGCACAGGGTGAAGCGAAAGAAGAGTTTTCCTCCGCCCTGGAACAGTTCCGCGCGACGGTCGATTTCGACGGCGGCGAACTGGAAGATCGCTACGATCGGCTCAGTGGCGCCTACGAGCGCAGCCTGGCCGACGCCGAGCAGGTCCGTGAACGCATCGACGGGGTCCGCGACGTGGCCGAAGACCTGTTCGACGAATGGTCGGACGAACTCGACGACTACGAGAATGCCGACCTGCGCCGCCGCTCCGAGAAACTGCTACGCGAAACCCAGGGCCGCTACGAGCGCATGATCGCGGCGATGGAACGCGCAGAAGCCACCATGGACCCGGTGCTGCAGGCTTTCCAGGATCAGGTGCTGTTCCTCAAGCACAACCTAAACGCCCGAGCAATCTCGGCCTTGCGCGACGAGCTCGACAGCATCGAAAGCGACACGCGAGCCCTGATCGCGGCCATGAACGAGGCCATCGCCGAGGCCGACGCGTTCATCCAGGCCCTGGAGTAGCCCGATGCGTTTCGCCCCGCCAAGTCGCGTTGCGGCCATTCGGGGCCTCGCGCTCCCGGACACCGTGCAGCGGCCCGGCGTTCGGAGCCCGACGATTCAGCCGGGACGACGAGAAACCGGCCCTCAACCCCGCGTGCGAAACAGCCAGTCACCGACCGGATAGGTGATATTGAAGTTCCTGTGCGCCATCAGCCCGGTGTCGTGATGGCGATGGTGCAGCCGCCGCAGTCGGCGCAGGAGCGGCAGCTCGAGCAACCGCGATTCGTCCGGCAGGTGATAGGCCAGGTGCAGCAGCTCGTAGTTGAGGTAGTAGGCCAGCGCCGTGGCGACGAACAGCCAGGCCACGTTGGCCGAGGCCAGCCAGGCCAGCAGCAGGCCGATGGGTGCGGCAAAAAGACCGAAGAAGAACACCATCAGCACGGCCGGAAACAGCACGACCCGGAAGTCCTGCCAGCCTTCCAGGGCCATGTCGCGATCGGTGAAAAACCGGTGGTGCTGGCCGGCATGACGCTCGTAGATCAGGCCCAGGCCGGGGACCTTGCGATGCATGACCCAGCGGTGGCCGGCGTACTCGACGAGATTGGCATACACAAAGGTCAGTGGAACGGTCGCCCACTCAAGCGCCGAGACGGCATCCAGCCGCCAGATACAAAGCCCGATGCCGCCCAGGGTGAACACCAGCACGAAGCCCAAATGGACCCGGCCGGAGTAGTTCGGGCCGATATTCTCGTGCCGATAGGCGCTACGATACTCGGCGTTGCTGACCATCCGGTCAGATTGCCACTCCGATTCGCCGGCTGCAAGCCGGACGGGTGACCGGCGGCATCAGGGAGCGCAGTCAGGGTTGCTCGAAGCGATCGCTGAAGATCTTGTCATCGGCGGCGCTATCGAACTCATAGGCACCCATGTCGAGGCCGGCCCCGGAGGTGCGGGGGAAACCCGCACCCCGCTGGTCATAGTCGGGAAGATTGGTACCCGCATTGCCGGCGTCGATGGCCGGGCTGCCCGGCTGCAGGGCGCGGGTGAAGCCCCCCGCGCCGCCGTTGTCGGCCAGCGGCCCCAGCAGTGGATCCTGATCGAGGATGTTGCCGCCGTCGTCGCTGAAGTCCGAAGCGCTCGCCCCGGCCAGCAAGGAGTATGAAATGCTGCAATCCTCAGGGCCGCGCACATCCTCCAGCCCGCCGGACGAACCCTCGTTGCCGCCGAAGATGGCGTTGTCGATACTGCAATCGGCCAGACGATTGTAGAGCCCGCCACCCGAGTCGGCTGTATTGCCGGCGATGGTGCTGTACTTGATCTGGGCGACCACGCCGCCTTCGAGCGTCATTCCGCCGCCGATTCCGACAGACTCGTTTCCCGAGAGCGTGGAATTCTTGATGACGAAACTCGTGCCGGAACCCCCCTCGACGAACACACCGCCGCCCCCGCTCCCGGACCCGGTGCTGGCATCCGACGCAGTGTTGCCGCTGAACTCGCTGTACTTGACGTCGATCAGGGCACTGCCGGCATTCGGAACCCACAAGGCTACTCCGCCGCCGCACAGGGCGTCGTTGCCGTATACCTCCAGGTAGCCCAGGTTCACATCGCTGGGCTCATTGGTCACGTAAAGACCACCGCCGCAAGCGTTGGCATTGTTGAACGCGAAAAGAGAGTCGGTCACTCCGATCTCCGAGTCCTGGGCGACGACCTTCATCCCGCCGCCGCCGGCACCGTCGGCGATATTGAACTGCATCTCGAGCCCGGCGGCGTAGACAGCCGAGTTGCCCGAACCCACGTACAGGCCACCGCCCTCGGTGGCGGCCGTGTTGCCGGAAAACAGGCTGTTGCCGACCGACACCTCGGATGCTTGCGCGGCGATCATGACAGCACCTCCGCTGCCGTCGGCCTGGTTGTCGTCGAACTGCGCCCCGCTAATCGTGGCCGGCACCGCATCCTCGAGCCGCAGGTAGACCGCGCCGCCGGAACCGAAGCCTGAACCGGCGCCGGCCCGGTTGTCGTCGAAAACGTTCTGGCCGGTGATGTCGACGAACTTGACCGGCGGATCAACCGACCCGTCGTCGCCGTTGGTGATCGTCACGTCCAGTGCACCGCCGTTGTCGCCGGCATAGTTGCCGTAGAAGCCGTTGTTCTGGAAAGTGACTTCGGCGCGCTGGTAGGGCGCACCCTGGTTTTCGGCCAGATGCACGGCACCGCCGCGGCCGTTGGCCGTGTTGTCGGTAAACGTGCTGTTGTTGACATTGAAAATGGAGTATTCCAGCTGGGCCCAGATGGCGCCGCCGTCGTTGTTGGCCAGGTTGTTGACGAACGAGCAGTCGTCCACCTGGATGATGGCACCCGGGTCGCCGATATCGAGATGGATCGCCCCGCCACCGGCGACCTCGCCGCCGGACTGGTTGGTATCGAAGGTGCTGCCGTAGACGTAGACGCCGGTTCCGTAAGACATGGAAACGCCAACAGCCGGCGCCTTGCCCGAGGTCGACTGGACAGAGTTGTACAGAAACTCCGAGTCGTAGATCCTCAGCTCGCCGCTGCCGGTCGTCGGTTCGTGCCAGATGGCGCCGCCGGCCTCGTTGGCCAGGTTGGACACGAAGGATGAATCGTGGATTTCGAGTCGATCGCCGCGCGAGAGCACACCGCCCCCCTTGTCGGCCGCGCTGCCGAAGATCGTCAGGCCGTGCAGTTCCACCAGCTCGGCGTAGTATCCGGGATCGTAGTTGTACTTGCCGTAGAAGATCGGACCACCGCTGGTACCGTCGATTGTGATCCGGTTGTCGCCGAAAATCGCCACCGACTCGCCGATGGGCAAAGTCGAGCCGTCGTAGTAGAGGTCGAGACCGGCACTCTCCTCGAGCGCGATGGTCCCGCTGAGCGACGAGTCGAACACGATCTCGTCCTGCCCTGCCTCGCCCGCCACACAGGCGTCATAGGCGACATTGAGGGTCGAGGCATACAGGGCCGAGCGCAGCGAGCACTGGTCATTGGGCAATCCGTCGTCGAGCGTGGAGACGGTAATCGTTGCCGCCTGCAGCGAACCGGCGGCCAGCGCACCGGAAACGGCCGCGGCCAGCGGCGCGATCTTCGGCTTGACGTTGTGGCGAAGCTCGTACTTGCTCGCACCGTGGTACTTGGTCACCTGTATGCCTCCTCATGCGCGATTGCGGTCAATGCCGATTGCCCGGCCGACTGGATCTTCGATCACCTTATGACAGGCCGCGCCCGCATCTCTTGTAAAAAGTGGACATGGGAGCGCTTTCGAAGGACGATTCGTCCCCGCTCCACACCGGAGCGAGCGCCGATGGTGGGGGGCGCACCAAGTATCCGCCGAGTAGCGAAATCCCACGCCCCGGGATAGGCTTCAACCATGGAAAGCGAAGCGACGCAGGGAAAGTGGGATGCGGCACCCGACCCACTCAACCACATCGAACTGTCCGTCCGACCTGGCTTTTCGAGCGTGGCGAGCCGCTGCCTGTCCAGCTTTACCGGCGCGAGCGGACCGTTCAGGATCGCGGTACCGCCAACCGGCGCGATCTATCTCAATCTAATCATCCGAGGCAATATCGCCTTTGACATTTCCGGCATCGTGAATCGGCCCGCACCCCGCGTCTATTTCGGCGGACAGCTCCATCGGGAAATGCCGATCACTCACATTCACGGCCCTTTCCTGATGGTGGGTATGGCATTCAGGCCCACGGGGTTTCACCGACTCTTCGGCGTGGATGCCGCAACACTGACCGATCGCCTGCTTGCCCTCGAGGAAATCGACAAGGCCCTGGCAAAGCGACTCGAAGAGGCCTTGCCGGACATCGATTCGCCGGAGGCCGGCACCGCGCTTTTGCAGGATGCCCTGACCGATCGCCTGCCCACCGCAAATCAGCCCAGTCTGTGCGAGCACGCCGTCGATGAACTGCTCGCCTGCGGCGGGAGAATGGAAATCAGCGCCCTGTCCGAGCGCTACGGCGTCAGCCAACGCCATCTCCAGCGCGTTTTTCGACGCGAGGTGGGCGTACCCCCCAAGGCCTTCGCCAAGATCATCCAGATCAACGAGGTTGTTGCGCTGCTTCAAGCGGGAGAGCAGGAAGCCATGAACCAGCTCGCCCTGGCCAACGGCTACTACGACCAGGCACATTTCGTCCGGGACTTTACCCGCCTGGTCGGCAGCAATCCCGGCCAGTTCGTGGCCAGCCGGGATCCGTTCCTGCGGCTGTTTCTGGGGCGAAGATCGCGGCATTGAGTACGACAGCTAGCGGCCGGATTCGATGCGACCCGTCAGCGCCCTGTCTCCCTGGCTGGCGCATTCACCCCCGTTGGGGCACCATGGCGTCATGAACGCCGCCGAATTGTTTGTGAAATGCCTGGAGAACGAAGGCGTTGCGTACGTCTTCGCCGTGCCCGGAGAAGAGAACCTCGACATGATCGAGGCGCTGCGCCAGTCCGATATCGAGCTAATCGTGACGCGCCACGAACAGGGGGCGGGCTTCATGGCCGCCTGCTACGGCCGGCTGACCGGCAAGCCCGGCGTATGCCTGTCGACGCTGGGGCCGGGTGCGACCAACCTGGTCACGCCCGCCGCCTACGCCGAGCTCGGCGCGATGCCGCTGGTCATGATCACCGGCCAGAAGCCGATCAAGACCTCCAAGCAGGGCCATTTCCAGATCATCGATGTCGTCGACCTGATGCGCCCGGTCACCCGCTACACCCGACAGATCGTATCGGCCGGGACGATTCCCTCGAAGGTACGCGAGGCCTTCCGCCAGGCCGCCGAAGAACGGCCGGGCGCGACCCACCTGGAGCTGCCCGAAGACGTCTGCGAGGAGACGACCGACGAGTCGCCCATGGCCGCCAGTTTCAATCGCCGCCCGGTTGCCGAGGAGAAGGCGATCGCGGCAGCGGTCGAGGCGATCGAGAACGCCCGCCATCCGCTCCTGCTGATTGGCGCCGGCGCCAATCGCAAGCTCACCGCACGCATGCTGCGTCGCTTCATCGACCACACCGGGATCCCGTTCGTGAGCACGCAGATGGGCAAGGGCGTGGTCGGGGAAACCGACTGCTGGATGGGCACCGCGGCGCTGTCGGAGGGCGACTACCCCCACCGGGTGATCGAGCAGGCCGACTGCATCGTCAACATCGGCCACGACGTTGTCGAGAAACCGCCCTTCTTCATGCGCGAGGGACGACGCACGGTCATTCACGTCAACTTCTTCAGCGCTGAAGTCGATCCGGTCTACTTTCCGCAACTCGAAGTCACCGGCGATATCGCCAATGCCGTATGGCAGATCGACGAGCGAATCGAAACGCAATCGCACTGGGATTTCGGGTTCGCCCACCGGGTGCGCGCGGCGTTGCTCGAGGATCTCGATCGCGGACGCGATCTCGACACTTTCCCCATTCATCCCCGCCGCGTGGTGCACGCGGTTCGCGATGCCATGCCCGAAGACGGGATCGTCAGCCTGGACAACGGCCTCTACAAGGTCTGGTTCGCCCGCAACTACCGCACGACGCTTCCCAACACGCTGCTGCTCGACAACGCCCTGGCGACCATGGGCGCCGGCCTGCCCGTGGCCATGGC
>CAZSGS010000056.1:6895-11028 GCA_964606365.1 uncultured Wenzhouxiangella sp.
CACCCGGAGCGCAAGGTCCTGGCCGTCTGCGGCGACGGCGGGTTCATGATGAACTCCCAGGAACTCGAAACGGCCGTTCGACTCGGCCTCGACCTGGTGGTTCTCGTACTCCGCGACGACGCCTACGGCATGATCAAGTGGAAGCAGCGGCAGATGAAGCTGGCGGCCTACGGCCTGGATTTCGGCAACCCGGATTTCGTCCGCTACGCCGACAGCTACGGCGCAAACGGCCATCGCGTGGCGTCGGTCGCGCAGCTCTCCCGGCATCTGTCGGACTGCCTTGCACGCCCGGGCGTCCACCTGATCGACTGCCCCGTGGACTACAGCGACAGCGAGGAGCTGCTGTTCGAGACCATTCCCGAGGCGAGTGCCTCCGTCGGCTGACCGTCAACCCCGAATCGATCCGTGGCCGGCGCGGTCGAGGTCCCGGAAGGCCGCTACGCGGTATCCCGGGCCAGGGCGGCGTCCAGCGGGTTGGTATTCACCGCGACCGACCGCACCATTGATGATGGAATCAATCCAGAAATGACGCGATGCAAATTCCCGCAAAACAGTATGTTGCCAGCTTCGACGTGGACGCGCAGCGAACCTTCACCCCGCTGTGTCCCGACGAGCTTCCAGTGGAGGAAGGCGACACCCTCGGCCCGGAGCTCAACCGCCAGGCCGGGTTCGCGGCCGTACGTCTCGGGTCGAAGGACGCCCACAGCCCCGACGCGGTATGGGTTACCGGTGATCCCGAGCAGATCGGCCAACCCGGTGTTGAAGGCGACAACGTCGAGGAGCACTGGCCCGTCCATGCCGTGCCCGGCACCGAAGGCTTCGAGCTGATCCCCGAGCTGCCCCGCCCGACCGACTACGACTTTTTTGTCTGGAAGGGCGTCGAACTGGACATGCATCCCTACGGCGCCTGCTTTCACGATATCGCCGAGAACATGAGTACGGGCGTGGTCGAGTGGTTGCGCTCGCGAGAAATCAGCCACGTTCTCGTCGGCGGCCTGGCAACCGATTTCTGCGTCTGGGCAACCGCGCGCCAGCTCCAGGAGGCGGGGTTCCAGGTGATCCTGAACATGGCGGCCTGCCGCGGCATCGCCGACGAAAGCGTCGAGAAGGCCCTGTCGGCCATGCGGGAAGTCGGTGTCGAATTTGTCGAAAGCTGTGAAGCACTGGAGCAATCCGCGTGATCATCGAGTCGCTGCTCGATACCGACATCTACAAGTACTCGATGATGCAGGCCGTCCTGCATCAGTTTCCCGGTGCCGAGGTCGAGTATCGCTTCCAGTGCCGCAGCGAGGGCGTCGACCTGCGGCCGATCCGCCAGGACCTCGAGCGCGAGATCGAGCATTTGTGCTCGCTGACGCTCGGGCCGGAGGAACTGAATTTCCTCAGCAGCCTGCGCTACATGAAGCCGGACTTCATCGAGTTCCTGCGCCTGTTCCGCCTGCAATCGCGCTTTGTCGAAATCGGCGAGGAAGACGGTCAGCTGAGCATCCGCATCCGGGGTCCCTGGCTGCACACCATCCTGTTCGAGGTGCCGGTGCTGGCGATCATCAGCGAACTTTATTCGCGCCACGCCTGGCCGGATCACGAACTCGACGAAGGGCGCAAGCGGTTGCAGCGCAAGATCGAACAGGTCCGGGCGCTCGACCGCCCGGATGAGTTCGTTTTCGCCGATTTCGGCACCCGCCGCCGCTTCTCGCGCGAATGGCACGACGAAGTCGTCGAGACCTTTGCGCGCGAAATCCCCGGAAGTTTCCGCGGCACAAGCAACGTGCGCCTGGCCAGGGAACTCGGACTGATCCCCATCGGCACGATGGCGCATGAATTCATCCAGGCCTGCCAGGCGCTCGGCCCGCGCCTGGCCGAAACCCAGCGATTCGCCTTCGAGATCTGGGCGCGCGAGTACCGGGGCGACCTCGGCATCGCGCTTTCGGACACCTACAGTCTGAAGGCCTTTCTGCGCGACTTCGACATGTACTTTTGCAAACTCTTCGACGGGGCCCGCCAGGACTCTGGCGATCCCATGAAATGGGGCGAGGCGATGATCGAGCACTACGAGCAGAATCGCGTCGATCCGAAAACCCGCAACCTGATCTTTTCCGACTCGCTCGACATCCCCCGCGCTGCCGAGATCTGGCGCCGATTCCGCGACCGCATCAATGTGTCGTTCGGAATCGGCACCAACCTGACCCACGACACGGGCGTCAAGCCGGCCAACATCGTGATCAAGATGACCGAGTGCAACGGCCAGCCGGTGGTCAAGCTCTCCGACTCGCCGGGCAAGGTCGTCTCGACCGATCAGCATTACCTGGCATGGGTGCGCCAGGCTTTCGACGTACCCGCCGAATGACCTGGGTTGACCGACGGCAAGGGTTCTCCGCTGCGGCGATGCGCTAGAATCCGACCGATGAACGATGCAAGCAAGTCCCTGGCGGGACAAAGCGTTTCCCTGGTGCTCGGTTCGGGCGGCGCTCGGGGTCTCGCCCATATCGGCGTGATTCGCGCGCTGGAGAAGGCCGGCCTCGAGATCCGGCACATTTCCGGCTCGTCGATGGGCGCCCTGATCGGCGGCATCCACGCAGCGGGCAAGCTGGACGCCTACCAGGAATGGGTTTGCGCGCTCGATCAGTCGGACGTGCTGGCGCTCGTCGACTGGACCTTCTCCGGCGGCGGCCTCATTCGCGGCCGCAAGATCATCGACAAGCTGGCGGACCTGATCGGCCGCTTCGATATCGAGGATCTCGACATGGAGTTCACCGCGGTTGCCGTCGACCTGGACCTGGGACGCGAAGTCTGGCTCGATCGCGGGCCCCTGTTCGACGCCATTCGCGCGTCCATCGCGATCCCCGGCGTTTTCACCCCGCACGAGTATCGCGGCCGCACGCTGATCGACGGCGGCATTCTCAATCCGGTTCCGATCGCGCCGACGCTGCGCACGATGAACGATCTGGTGATCGTCGTCGATGTCAACGCGCCGGCAGTGCATCCGCCGCCACTCGAGCGCCCGCGCGACGAACGCGAAGAAGACGGCAACCGCATGCTCCGGCGCGTTCGCGAGTTCATGGACGGCTGGCGCGACAGCGAATCAAAAGGCAAGGACGAGCGCCCGGGCCTGATGGCTGTCATGATGCGTGCGCTCGACACCATGGAAGCGGCGATCGCGCGACATCACATGGCGATCTTCCGGTCGGATATCATGATCAGCATACCCAAGAACACCTGCTTCGTGCACGAGTTTCATCGAGCCTCGGAAGTCATCAAGCTGGGTGAGAAGCTCGCCAATGACGCGATCGCCGCGGCTGACCTGCAACGCCGCGCTCTTTCAGACCGATAGCATTCCGATAGTGGAGAATTCCTGATGGCCAACAATGACGACATGCTGTTCGACGAAGCCGCCGACGCCGTCGTCGATCTCGGCAACCGGCTCGCGGCCGACAACCCGGATGTCGACCCCTGGGCGCTGGCCGACGGCCTGATCGCCGGCGCGGTCCACTTCTGGCTCTACGCCCACCAGCCCGAATCCCCGGTTCCCTCCGATGACGACCTCACGACCGCGCGCGAACGCGTCGAGGAACTGGTCAACCAGGTCATGCAGTCGGTCGAGGAGAGCGAATACCTCCATTCCCCGCAGGACTCCGACGTCGGCCGGGCCTGACCCCACCCAAGGGCGAATACCTGCGTCCGTCGGGGCCGCGTCCCCGACGGACGACATAGCAGATCTGAACACGCGTAGCTACGGGTGTACCAACTTGAAATGTCGTCCGTCGCGGATGCGACCGCGACCTACGCGGGCTTGCGGCATGCGTTCAGCGCCGGCTTTCCTCGCGGATCGACTTGAACTCGTTGCCTTCGTACCATTCCAGCCAGCTTTCGCTGTCGGCCACGTCGCGGCCCACCGTGTAGAGCAGTTCCAGATCCTCGGCCACGCCGCGGAAGTCCCAGTCGCCGTCATAGGTGTCGGCGGTCTTATGGTATCGATTGGCCCGATAGTCGGCCTGCCATTCCATGCCGTACTCGCGACCCTTTTCGCGGTGGTCGACGCCGCCCTTTGCGTACAGCGCCGGGATGCCGATCTTGGCCAGGTTGAAGTGATCGGAGCGGTAGTAGTAACCCGCTTCCGGGCTGGGCTCCTGCTC
>CAZSGS010000057.1:0-10798 GCA_964606365.1 uncultured Wenzhouxiangella sp.
ATCGGTCAGCGCGCGCTCGCTGCGGCCCTGAAGCACAAGGAAATCCGGGTGCATGGCCGTCTCGATCTCGAGCGCAGCATGCCGCGGTGGTTCATGCTGTCGGTGGTCGCCAGGGAGGCGCCCTGACTTCAGATCGGTTCGAGAAGGACTGACTGCCCCATTCTGTCTGTTGGATTCGGCTGTGCGGAATCGCGGCGGGTGTGTGCTGCCGAACGGATGACTTGTTCGTTTATCAGGCATGCTGTCCTTGGTTGCTCGCAAGAGCATCCAAGACCACGTGCAATCAGCCGCACAGTCGGTTGAGACGTATCGCAAACGGGTTCCCCCTCTCCCGCACCGATCAACGCATGTGGCGCCCGCGCCCGTTTCCAGAAACGAGTGCGGGCATTTTTTTGGTTTTCGCAATCGATGAGGGCTATTTCTTCGCTGATTCGGGAGAAATGACGAGGCGATAGCGCTCGCGTAACTCGCTGAAATCCTCGCCGAGGTCCTCGAGCCAGTCTTCGATAATGCGGGCCAGCGATTGAGCCGGGTCGGTTTCTTCGTTCACCCGATACAACTCGAGCAGCCGGATCGCCGACTCCACGCCGTTTGCGCCGGGCGCTTCATCGCTGTTGACCAGTTGCTCGACTTCTTCCTGGCGATGGATTAGTTCAGTGTTCTCATCGCCGGATTCCTGGTGGATATCGGCGGCCAGGCGCAGTGTTTCCAGTAAGGTCGAGTCGGCCGGGTCGAGCTTTTCTCGGCGGATGTCCAGTGCGGGTTGCAGGTGTGCCAGGGCCTTGTCGGGTTGTTCGACTTGCAGTGCGGCGGTGGCGGCCAGGTAGCGCGCGTCAAGCACGTCGCCGTGTTCTTCACCGAACAGTCGCTCTCGCCAGACGATGACCGGTTCGATTTCTTCCAGTGCGTCCTGCGGCCGGTCGGTGCGCAGGTACAGGTCGGCCAGGTTGTGCATGGAGCTGAGCGTGAGTGGGCTGTGCGGTCCCCAGGCTTCGCGGGTCAGCCGCAGGATGTCGCGCATCATGGCGGTGGCCTCGTCGAAGCGGTCGAGGTCCATGAGTGTGAGCGCCATGTTGTTCATCACCCTCAGCGTGGAGTCGTGGCGGCGGCCGTAGTGGTCGGCCAGGACGTCGAAGACCTCGCGCTCGACTTCCAGCGCTTGTTCGGGCCGGCCCAGGGAACTCAGGGCTGCACCCACGTTGAGCCGGGCGCTGTAGTAGGTGTTGTCATGGGGCTCGAAGTGGCCGCGCGCTCGCTCGACGGCGGCGCGGAAGTGTTCCAGTGCATTCTCCATGTTGCCGGACAGGGCATGGACGTAGCCCAGGGTGTTGATGGCGCGCACGGTGTCGGCGTGGTGTGGGCTCAGCTCGAGCTCGGCGCGTTCGATGTTTTCGCCCGCGACTTCCAGCGCCCGGTCGTTTTCTCCGGTCCGGACCAGGTGGTTGGCCAGGCTGTCCCAGGCGGCGTGGCGCACGCGGAGCTGGTCGGGATTGTCGGGGTCGAGATTGTCCAGGATGGCGTCGAGCTGGCCGCGCGCTGCCTCGTAGTCGGCCTGGCGCGAGAGCATGCGATAGTACTGTCGGCGCGCTTCAAGCGTGTCGGTGGCGGCGGGGCCCAGGGCGTTGAGGCGTAGCTCGACGACACGCTTGGCCAGGGGCAGGGCGTCGCCCACCATGCCGGCGTTGAAATAGATGTCGCGCACGGTCTCGAACAGATCGGCCTGCAAGCCTGGCTCGTCGGTGAAGTCGGCCTCGATGTTGTCGATGGCGCGCTGCATCATGAATTCGTCGAGCAGGTCCTGGGCCAGGTCGGTGGGGTTGATCTGCCCGACGGCCAGATCGAAGGCCTCGATACCGGCCTCGACGGTTTCCTCGTCGGCGTCGTGGTCGAACGACTGCGCGTGCTGCTCCCTGAGCCGCTCGACGAAGCTCTGGCCCAGCTCGCGCGGCTGTAGGTCGCCGAGCATGGACTGCTGGAAGTCGACCATGCGTTCCAGTTCGGCCGATCGATCTTCGGCGATCTGCTGCTGCTCGCGCGCTTCGGTCATGCCCTTGATCGCCAGTGCGAGGCCGGCGGCCAGCGAGACGGCCACCAGCGCCGCGCGAAGTACCAGCGCCCGCCGTCGACCGCGCGCACCGGCTGGCGGTCGAGAAAGCGACGGACATCGTCGGCCAGCTCCGGCACGCTGGCGTAACGCTGCTCGCGGTTGTGGGCGATGGCCTTCAGCGAGATGGCGTCCAGGTCGCCTGTGAGCTGGCGCAGGAGGCGTCGCGGCGTGGTCCCGCGATGCTCGGCGATGTGCACGATATCGGCCTGGTTCGACTCGAGAAGCTGCGAGGGCGCCGGAGGCGGATGGAGTTCAGCCAGTCGTTCGCGGATGATCCGGGTGTCGCTCTTCTCGAAGAGCTGCGATGGATACGGCCGGCAGTCGGTGAGCAGCTCGCACAGGATCACGCCCAGCGAATACACATCGGCGCGCATGTCGATGCCGGTGTCTTCGTCGAACAGCTCGGGGCTCATGTAATGCGGTGTGCCCTCCGTACTCTGGTGACGGCGCTCGCTGGCCGAGCTTTCGGTCACGGCGATGCCGAAATCGATGATCTTCGGGCGGGGTTGGTCGTCGACGAGCGTGACCAGGATGTTGGCGGGCTTGAGATCACGATGAACCAGGCCTTTCTGGTGTGCGTGGGATACGCCCTGGCAGACGCGAACGAACAGCTCGAGCCGTTCGCGCAGGTCCAGGCGATGTTTCGTGCAGAACTCGATCAGCGTCTGCCCCGGCACGTACTCCATGGCGAAGTAGGGGTAGCCGTCGGGGTTGGTGCCGGCCTCGAAGATCTGCGCGATGGCGGGATGGTTCATCTGCGCCATGGCCTGGCGCTCGACCAGGAAGCGCACCTCACTGGTCGCGCTTCGGATTCTTTGCTGGATCAACTTGATTGCGACCTGGCGTTCGACCGGCTCGAGCTGCCGGGCGAGAAAGACCTGGCCCATGCCGCCGCTGCCCAGCTTGTCGATGACACGATAACCGGGCAGCTTCAGTTCGTCGGCCGCGCCTTCAGCCCTGGGAGCCTTGTCGTCTTCACCCGGGGCGCGGGTGGCGTCCTCGTCCAGGCGTGTGCGGTCGTCGTCGCGTCGGTTGTCGCTCATCGCTTCAGGGCACAGTCGGCAACATACGGCTGTCCATTATGCATCAGCGCATCGCCGAGGCTGCTTGTGGGGGCAGCCGCAGGACGGACGCCAGCGATTTTCCGATCGTCGGTCTTGGTCGATGCGCACGTTTGTGAAAGTATATCGATCCTCATTGACTCTTCATCGGGGAGACAACGGTGGATGCTTCAGTAAAGATGCTGCACGGTGTGGCCTTCGGCCGGGTCGAACTGATTCGTGAAGCCCACGCCGAAGGCATGGACCTGGATGCGGAAGTCCCGAATACCGATGGGCGTACCCCGTTGACCGAGGCGATTCTCGGCGGCATGGGCGAGCCCGAGGCCGTACGCACGCTGATCGAGCTGGGCGCCGATCCGGATCGGCGAGACGGCAATGGCTGGTCGCCCTGGCTGGCCTGCATCTCGCGCGAAGGCGATCGGGTAGTGGCCGAGGAGATGGGCGAGATTCGTGAAATTCTCGAGCAAGCCGGAGCGTCGACAGAGGACCAGGCGAGGTTCGATCTGTACCAGGCCGCCTGCGACGGCGACATCGACCGCGTGCGCGAGCTGCTCGACGACGGTGTCAGTGCCGAGTGTCCGCAGCTTTGCCCGCTGGGAGCTGCCGTGGGTATCGGACACATCGACCTGGTCCGATTCCTGCTCGATCGCGGTGCACCGGTCGAGGGCGCTGGTGTCGAACAGCACGGCCAATCCTGCCTGATGAGCGCGGCCGGCGACGGCAGGTTCGACCTGGTGCGCCTGCTCGTCGAGCGCGGCGCCGATCCCGCCCGGACGATTGCCGACGAGCCCGACTGGACAGCGGCGGCCTTTGCTGAGCAGGGCGGCCACAGTGAAATCGCCGAGTGGCTGGCCGAACGCAGCGGTACCACCATTCCGGGACGCGTGCCGGAAGCAGCCCGTGCGGACGGGCCAAGGGCCAAGTACGCCGAACTGTACCGACTGGGCGTCAATGGCATCAATTTCGATCTCGATACCGATGCCATCGTCGACCGCCTGATGCAGTGGGACGAGCGCTACGGGATCGACCTGGTCGATATCAAGCCCCAGGGCGAGTTCACCGTTCAGTTCCACCGTCTCGACGACGACATCGATGCGCTGGCGAGCGAAATCTACGACTTTTGTCCGGATGCGGTCGATCAGGGTTTCGCCGCCGTGACGGATGCTCTGTTCGAGGGGCGTCGAATCCCCGATGATATGCAGCAACTCGTCGAAGGCCTGGATGTCGAAGATTTCGACTTTGATCTCGAAGTGATGAAGCGCTGGTTGCGCCAACACCGCTCCATTGCACTCTGGTGGGACTGAAGCGGGCCTGCCCGGCGGTGCCGGGCAGGCTGAACCGGGAGCCGAATTACTTGAAGATCGTCAGCTCGAACTCGCCCTGGCTGTCGTCCAGGCTCGTGACGTGGATCGTGTAGGTGCCGCTTTCCGGCAGCGTGGTGACGGCCATGCTGTTGGTGCCGTCGCCGCCGTCGTCGTCGCTGACCAGGTTGCTGCCGTCCGGGTTGGAGACGTAGAGCATCGCGTCGAAGGCGTTCGATTTGAGCTCGATGGTCAGCGTCTCGCCGGCCTCGCCCTTGAATTCGAAGCTTTCGTAGCGCTTGCCGTTGTATGCGCGCGGTGAGTCGCTGTCCAGGCGGGCGTCGTGCCGCGCGGCCGCTTCACTGGAGATTTCGGTAACGCTCAACTGGTAGCGGCCGGTGCTGGAAGAAAAGGTTCCGGCCGTGACGGTGATGGTCTCGTCGTCCTCTTCGAACTGGTGAAACAGGCGGCTGTTGAGGCCCTCGTCCCCGCCATCGTCATCCGTTTTCTCGTTGCCATCGGCGTCGACGACCGTCAGGAAGGCGTCGAAGTCGTAGGACTTCAGGTCGATGACCACGCGCGTATCGGCCGAGCCGGTAAGCTGGTAACGATCGCCGGCGCCGGAGGCGTCGTCGAGTTGTCCTTCAACGGTCTGGCCGATGTCGATCGTGTCCGGCGAGGGCAGCGTGCGTGCGACCACGCGATAGCTGCCGGAGCCGCCCATGAGCGCCGATGCGACGACCTCCACATCGCCGCCCTGCTCGAACGTTCGCACGAATCCGGCGTTGATGTCCTGGTAATCGTCGTTGACGATCGTCTCACCGTTGGGCAGTGTGGCATTGACCACGGTATCGACGCCCTCGCCGATGACGACTACCTCGACCGTCGTGCCGGCCTCGACCGTGAAATTGTGGCGGTTGGCGGCCTGATCGCCGCCTTCGGTGAATTCACCCGACCCGGAGAAGATTTCCTCCTGGGCGGCCAGCCCGCTGCTCAGTAGCAGTGCGGCAATCGTGGTCATTGCTTTGTTCACGGTTTTTCGGATCCCTCTGGGTATGTCGAACGCACGATTATACGGCCGAAGTGAATCACCACCGCCCTGCGATTGCGGCAGGTCTGGATCGGCGGCCCGAAGCGCTTGCGCGGGAATCCCGGTCCGCTCGTTGCCTTCCGATTTCGGTGCAACCAGCACGGCGCCTTCGCTTGCGGTCCGTACAATGGAGAGACGCTGCCAAACCATCCCCGTTCCAAGCATTGCCCCGGGAGGTATGGATCATGACATGCTACAAACCGTTCACCGGCGTCGGCCTGCTGTTCTGCGTACTGGCTGGTGCACCGGCACAGGGCCACGACAGCGGCCCGGAATTCATCGAGTCGTTCGACACGACGCTCGAGCTTCGCGAAGACGGCGTCCTGTCGGTCCGTCACGTCATCGAAGTGCATCCCCACGGCGAGGAGATTCGGCGCGGCGTCTACTTCGAGCTGCCCGAGGATGTCGGCCCGCTGACCGACTTCGCCGCCAGTCTCGCCGGGGAGCCGATCGACGCCGAAGTCGACGATGGCGATGTGATCGTGGCCGCGGCCGAGCCGCTGGCCACCCACCGGATGCATCGATTCGAGCTGCGCTACCGGGCGCAATCGCCGTGGTGGCTTGAATCGGCCGGCACGGCCCGGCTGCGCTGGCAGCCGGTGATTGCGCAATTCGAGCTCGCGTGGCGGGACGCCACCGTGCGCGTCCTGTGGCCCGAGGGCAGTGCACCCGAAAGCCTGCCCGACGGCGGAAGCGTCGAAGGGAACTCCTGGCTGCGTCGCTACCGGGGGCCGCTGCACGACGACCGCGCCGACGAAGCGGCCGAGCGCATCGAACTGCGTAGCGGGGCCTCGGCGCTTCCGGAGAAGGCCGTGCGTCGTTTCGGCAGCGACTGGCCGTGGCGGATGCTGCTCGCGGCCGGCCTGATCGGCCTGCTGGGCTATCTCCACGGCGCCTGGCGCGCCGTCGGCCGCGATCCGGACACCGGCACGGTCGGCCAGCGCGAAACGCCGCCCGACGGCCTGTCGCCAGCGGCGACGCGCTTTGTCGATCGGATGGGCTTCGACCAGACGGCCTTCGCCACCGCGCTGGTTTCGCTGCGGGTCAAGCAGGCCGTGACGCTCGGCGTCGACGAGGACGAGCAGCGTCTGTGGCTGGAGCGGAAAGGCCGATCGACCCGCAGCCTGTCGCCGGGAGAGAAGGCCCTGGTCGAGACCCTGTTCGAATCCGGGGGACGCGTTGAGTTCGGGCCGGGTGACGAGCTGGCCACCCGGGCAGCGAAGGCGCTCGAGGAGAAGCTGGGCGAGGAGCACCGCGGCCGGCACTTCGTGACCAATGCCGCGCAGCGGACCTGGGGGCTGGTGTTGGGTGGCTTGCTGATCGTCCTGTCGAGCGCGGCGCTGGTGGTGCAGGCGCAGGATGCGCTGACGCCCGATCCGTGGGCTGTCGGCCTGGGCCTGGCGGGCCTGCTGTCCGGCATCGTGGCGCCGCTGGTCTACTTCGAACTGTTCAAGGCCCCGACACGCGCCGGGGCCGCGATCAAGCGCCAGATTGCCGGCCTGAAGCGATACTTCGAGGACGACACGCCGGTCAGCGATGCCGGTCGCTTCGTGCAATTGCTGCCCTATGCCGTTGCGCTCGACTGCGAGCAGGCCTGGCGCGATCGCTTCAGCGGCCGGGACGAGTCGGGCCTGGACGACGACACCGCCGAGGTGCTGGCCTGGTACCGGGAATTCCAGCGTCGGCACGAGACCATCGCCGCCATCCTTCCAGCCGTCGCCGGAGCGACGGCCGCCAGCGGCGCTTCGGGAGGTGGCGCTTCGGCGGGCGGGGTCTGATGCGCTCATCCCAACCGCGACGCCCGGAGCCGTTGTATCCCAGCCGACATGAGGTTCCGCTCACCACGATGACGGTTCGGGACACGGCCAATAGCGTCGCTTGTTCGGAAACTATTGCGGTGCCGGTTTTCGGTATCAGGAGCAACAGGCAACGATCGCATGGGTGACCGAGCCTGCCCTGGCTGCCGGAATGGGCGGATTCCGGACACGTTTTGGACACGGGTCGGGGTTGAGCGGGGTAGAGCAATTGCTGAACATTTGCGCCTGAATTGACCTTGGCCGTGAGCGCAGGATCAGCGGATCCCTGTAGAGCGCGGTCCGGCGCATGGGGCCCGGTTCCGGGCCTGCCCAGTGCATATCATCAAGGGAGGAAGCAATGGACTCCGGTTCCAGCACATCTCCGATCAAGTATCGCATCTGCGAGCGCGCACAGCCCAGCATTGCCCCCCTGGCTACGGCAGTTTCGGCGGCCCTGGCGGCCGGAACGCTACAGGCTGCGACGATCACGGTCGATACGCTCGAAGGCGCCGAGGAAACGGGCGCCTGTTCGCTACGCTCGGCGATCTACGCCGCCTATATCGACGGCGACGGTCAGAGCTATCAATGCGAGCAGGGCGAGGAGGGCGCGGACACGATCGTGTTCGATTCCGATCTCAGCGGCACGATTCAGCTGAGTGCAAGTGATGGCGGATTCTATTTCGACGGATCGACGCTCCTGATTGAATCCGAGGTGACGATCGAAGGTGATGGGAGAATCGAGGTGGTCGGCACGGGGGACGCACCTGTTTTCTATGCCCGCTACACGTCGACCTCGGCGTTCAGTTCACCGTCCTTCACGGTCCGGGGCCTCAAAGTCACGGGTGGGGGCGGGATCTGGGGGGGTGGAATCTACAGTCGCTCGACCTACCTTGCGATCGAGAACTCGACGATTACCGGAAACAGCGCCGTCGAGGACGGCGGTGGCGTGTTTCATTCGCCCTATGACAGCGGTTCCCCCGACGCCGGACTGTACATCGGGGACGATTCGGTGATCGGCCTGAATTACGCAAGCCATCTTGGCGGTGGTGTCTACGCGCTACAGGACGGCGGTGATATCGAGATCGGGCCGTCCGTTTTCTACGACAACGGGGCCGGTTACGACGGCGGTGCGGTGTTTGCGGAGTCCAACGGCGGCAACGTCTACGCCTCCGAGGTGTATGCGGTAGTCAACGAAGCCGTCTTTGGCGGCGCTTTTGGCATAAGCGCCCAGGGTGGTGCCGTGGGCGTCGAGTACAGCCGGTTCCAGAGCAACCACGCCGACGGCGGTTGCGGCGGAGCGATCGACGTCTCGGGATCACCCGATCAGGTAGCCGTCGGGCACTCGGTGTTCTATAGCAACACCACCGAAGGCTGTGGCGGTGCGGTGAGTGTCGTTGCGCCCGATACATCCGCATTGGTCGAGATCAAGTATTCGGAGATCTCGGACAATCAGGCGGCGACGACGATCTCTGGCGGCGGTGGCGTTCACGCCGACCTCGGTTCGGGCTCGACCTTGGCGGTGAGTAACTCGACCATCTCCGGCAACGATAGCGGCGCCTACGGCGGCGGCCTGTACCTGACGGGCGAGATGGCTGCCGAAATCAAGTACAGCACCCTGGCCGACAACTACGCCGACTATGACGGTGGCGGCCTCTACAGTTCGGCCGACGAATGTTCGGTGACCGACTCCATTTTCGCGGCCAACCAGAACCAGGCCGACTACCAGAACCTGACGGGCGATCCGTATTGCTCAGTCACGCAGACCTTGATCAGCCACAAGTACTCGGACTATGCCGACAACGGCGACAACCTGGTGGGGTTGGATCCGCAGTTGGAACCCCTGCAGGACAACGGGGGAAATGCCGGGTACACGCATGCACTGAGCGCCGATAGCCCGGCGGTGAACGCGGCTACGGCCGGATCCAATGCGCCGGATTTCGACCAGCGTGGGCCAGACTACGGCCGGGTTGTCGGCGATGCGATCGACATGGGTGCCTACGAGTTGCAAAGCGGGGGTACGGACGTGATCTTCCAGGATCGTTTCGAGGAGCCCTGAAGACCGGGTCGGGGCCTGCACGAGGCCGCCCCCCGCCGGGGCCGATGAACGACGGGTGACGGTGGTGTGTGGAGCAACGGTTTCCGGTCATTGCCGTCGCTCAGTCGAGATCCGCGGTGTAGGTGCCATCCCCGAGGGGACGTCGTATGCCGATAGGCGGAATCCGATCGATCAGGGGCGGATGGACACGACATGGACGCGCATCGTGCTTGTCGCTCAGCAATGAGGGCGGCAGAGTGTGCGTGAACGCTGAACGAGATTACCGGAGAGGACGAATGGAGTTGACGCGCCCGATATCACTGATTGCATCCCTTGCCGTTGCGTGGCTTTCTTCGGTTCAAGCCGCAGAACTCCTGATCGAGCCCGGTCCCGAGCACGACGAGGGTTTCTTCGCCTTTTCCAACGCTGTGGAAGTGGCCCCGGGTCAGGTCATGCTGGTGCCGTTCGAGTCCGATAACGTGGGCATGTATTTTCCGGGTTCCCGGGCGTATGTGAGCGCGGCGGCACACGGCGAGGGCGAGGGCGCCTTTTCCGACGCCGTGCCGGTTCCCGCCGTTGGCGGGCCCGCTTCAATGGTCGTACTGGCACCTTCGAACTCCGATCACGTCGGGACCTTCGACTACCTCGCCAACACCTACTCATCGGGCCCGCAACACGGTGAGGGGGACAGTGCATTTTCCGGTGCCATAGCGGTTCCCGGCACTGAAGAAATCATCTTCGTGCCGGCGGGCTCTGCGCATGTCGGTGTCTACGATCTTGCCGGGGGCACATATTCTTCCGGCCCCGCTCACGAGCAGGGGGGACTGGCGTTCTCGGATGGTGTTCGGGTTGCCGATGACGAGATCGTCTTTGCCCCGAACGAAGCTGAGCATGTGGGGCTCTACGATCCGGTCTCGCAAACTTTCGTTGAAGGGCCGGCACACAACGAAGGCGATTTCGCTTTCTCCGATGCGATCCTGGCCGCGACCGGCGAGGTGATCTTCGCTCCCATGAATGCCGACCACATCGGGATCTATGATCCGGATACCGGGACCTATACATCGGGCCCTGAGCACGGGGAGGGTTCGGTCGCTTTCAATGGTGTGGCATCGGCTCCCGGCTCCGACCGGATCATCCTGGTTCCTGCCAACGCCGACAACCTCGGCGTCTACGACGCGAGCTCCGGTACCTACAGTTCAATTCCGCTTCCGGACGCAGTCACGGATTCGACCGGCAATCATTTCTCTGGCGCGGCGCTGACCTTCGATGACCAGACGGTGCTTGCATCCGCATCGTCCCAGGTCGTGGGGCTGGTACTCACGAAGAGGCTCTTCCGGGACCGGTTCGAGTACGACTAGTGTACCCCGTCACTCATTGTGTAACTTATAGAGCGCGCCTGAGCCGACAG
>CAZSGS010000058.1:0-10779 GCA_964606365.1 uncultured Wenzhouxiangella sp.
GGCGCCGATTGAGACGCCCGCGTTCTATCGGCGTATCGCCGAGGCGGACGGCCAGTGGCAACTGGTGGAAGCGGCCTGGCATTTCGAAAGCAACGCCACCCCCATCTCGCAGTTCCAGCGCGATCATCAACTTCCGCTTCGAATCGGCATGATCAGCGGCCTGTGTACCGACTGGACGTTCGGAGAAATCGTGCCGGGCAGTGAACTCGATATCCAACTCCGAGCGTTTCTCTATCTGTCCGACATCGTCGAGGGAAGTCGGGACGTCAACCGTTTCGTGGTTTTCCCCCGCAGCCGGCCCTTCGACTACGAGATACGCCCCCTGCCGGATATCGAGCCGTGCATCGATGCGTTTCGCGAGCGCTTCGGCTCACCCTGGCATGAAAGCGACGACCATGTCGTATTCAGGATTCCGGCTTCAGCCCGGGAAGACGATGCCTGAGCATCCACGAGGCACCGATCAGCAAGACCACGCCGAGCATGGGCAGACCGATCCGCGGCTCGAGCATGATGGCCGGTGACATGACCCGGCGCGCCTGGAGCAGGGTCTCCAGCCCGGCGCCGACGCCGGCGTAGACGATGGCCGAGGGTGTCAGGCCCACCAGCGAGGCGATGAAGTATCTCGGAAAGTCGATGCGCGTGATGGCCGCCCCGGCGTTGACGGCGAAGCACGGCGCCACCGGCACGATACGGAGCAGGGCGACGTAGAACACGGCGTTGCGATCGATCAGCTCGAACAGGGCCTGCGCGCGTCCCTGGCGCAGAAAGGCGCTGTCCTCGCGAACCCGAAACCGTCGCACGAGGCCGAAGGTCATGGCGGCACCCAGTGTCATTCCGGCCAGGGCCGCGGCGGACCCCGTCCAGGCGCCGAACAGGAATCCACCGGCGATGGTGAATGCCGTGGCCGTCGGTAGCGTCAGCGTGATCAGCACGCCGAACGCCAGAATGTAGAACATCACGCCGGCCCAGAAATGGCGGGCCACCAGGCCTTCGAGCTGGCCCACCAGTCGCAGGACGGATTCCTGGCCGAAATCGGTCAGTGCGACCGTGAACGCCAGCACGACCGATATGGTCAGGGCCGCGGTGGCGAGTTTGATGCGCTTGTGCCGCATGATCGTTCACCGCCTGTCGGCGGCCTGCAGTCGGTCGATGAGCCCGACGAAGCGTTCCACATCGTCGACGGTGTTGTAAAGCGGCGCCGGCGCGGCCCGGATGATGTCCGGCGCGCGCCAGTCGCAGGTAACGCCGTGCGCCTCGAGTCGCTCGAACAGGCGGCGGCCGGCCGCCTCACCCGCGTGCAGACGGAGCGAGAGCTGGCAGCCGCGGCGGTGCGGTTCGAGCGGCGTGACGATGTCGATTTCGTCGGGCAGGGTTTCGTGGAGCAGGTGCGCCAGGTGGCCGGTCAGCGCGAGCGAAGCCTGCCGCAGGGCTTCGATACCGCCGGCGTCCTCGAACAGCTGAAGCGAAGCGAGCAGCGGCGCGGTGGCCAGGATCGGCAGGGTGGAAAGCTGCCAGCCGGCCGCCCCGGCTTCGGGCCGAAAACGCGGTCGCATCTGAAAGCGGGTCTGCACGTCCTGGCCCCACCAGCCGGCCAGCCTGGGGCCGTCGAAACGAGCGTGGCGCTCGTGCACGAACAAGCCGGCGATGGCGCCCGGTCCGGCATTGAGATACTTGTAGCTGCACCAGACGGCGAAATCCGGCCCGTTGTCGTGCAGCGCGAGCGGTACGTTGCCGATCGCGTGGGCGAGGTCGAGCCCGATGGCCGCGCCGGCCCTGGTGGCCGCGCGACAGATGCGGGCGATGTCGAAGACCTGGCCGGTGGCGTACTGCACGCCCGGCCACAGCACCAGGGCGACGTCGTCGCCGTAGCGCTCGAGATAGTCCTCTAGGTCTTCCTCGTGCAGCAACCCGTCACGCCGGGGCGCCAGCTCGACCACGTCGTGTTCCGGATCCAGCCCGTGCAGGTGGACCTGGGAGGCGACCGCGTAACGATCGGAGGGGAAGCTGCCTTTCTCGATCAGGATGCGACGGCGCCGGCCCCGCGGCCGATAGAAGCTGATGAGCATCTGGTGGAGATTGGCGGTGAGCGTCCCGGTCGCCACGACCTCGCCTTCGCGCGCACCGCACAGGCGGGCCAGCGGGGCGGTCAGCAATTCGTGGTACTCGGTCCAGGCCGTGGGACCGTCGAAGTGGCCGGCCACGCCCAGGCGCGCCCAGCGCTCGAGCTCGCTGTCGACCGCGTCGGCCGCGGCTGTCGGTTGTGCGCCCAGGGAGTTGCCGCACAGGTAGATGCCGGGCTCGCCGCTGCCGCCGTCGGGAATGCGGAAGCGGTCGCGGAACTGGCCGGGCTGGAAGCCCGGCGTGGAGGGCGTATGGTTCATGCTCGATGCCGTTCAAGCCAGGGGAGTCAGCATAGCCGGTATCAAGCCTTTTCGGAAAGCTCATCGACTGGGCACAGGGACGCTACGGTTCGTCCGTGGGTGGCGCGTGAAGCGCCCCGACGGGCGACGGTGTCGCTACAATGTCGCCCTGATCCACGAACGGCCCGCCATGAAGGTTTCCGATTTTCGTTTCGAGCTGCCGGAACGGCTGATCGCGCAGTATCCGCTGCCGGAGCGGTCGGCCAGTCGCCTGCTGCACCTCGAACGGGAGCAGGGCCGCCGGCACGACCGCCGCTTCGCCGATCTGCCCGACCTGCTCGCGCCGGAAGACCTGCTGGTGTTCAACAACACGCGCGTCATTCCGGCCCGGCTGTGGGCCAGGAAGGAAAGTGGTGGGCGGGTCGAGATCATGGTCGAGCGCGTGGTCGACGACCGCGAAGCGGTGGTTCAGATGCGGGCCAATCGCAAGCCGGCGCCGGGTGCGCGTCTGTTCGTCGACGACCAGGCCGAGCTGGAGCTGCTCGGCCGGGAAGGCGAGTTCTGGCGCCTGGGGATGGTCGCCGGTTCCGGTTGGTCGGCGCTGCTCGAGGCGGTCGGTCACATGCCGCTGCCGCCCTACATCGAGCGCGCGGACGAAGCGATGGATGCCGAGCGCTACCAGACGGTGTTCGCGCGAATTCCCGGGGCCGTGGCCGCCCCGACGGCGGGTCTGCACTTCGACGAGCGATTGTTCGAACGCCTCGACGACAAGGGCGTGGCAAGGGCGGAGTGCACGCTGCACGTCGGCGCCGGCACCTTCCAGCCGGTACGGGTCGAGGACGTGACGGCCCATCGCATGCACGCGGAGTGGCTGTCGGTATCGAGCGAGCTGGTCGACGCGGTCGTCGCCGCCCGCGAGCGGGGCGGCCGGGTGGTCGCCGTCGGCACGACAGCGGTTCGCGCCCTGGAGACGGCCGCGGCTGACGGCAGCCTGGCCCCGTTCGCCGGCGACAGTCGATTGTTCATCTATCCCGGCTACGAATTCCGGGTCGTGGACGCGATGATCACCAACTTCCACCTGCCCGGCTCGACACTCCTGATGCTGGTCAGCGCTTTTGCAGGGCGCGAGAACGTGCTGGCGGCCTATCGCCACGCCGTCGAGGCGGAATACCGGTTCTTCAGCTATGGGGATGCGATGTTGATTGCTTGAAGGGAGGTTTCAGGCGCATCCGCGACCTACGTGATAATGACCGGGAATCGTACATTCGGAGTAGATCGTGAAATTCGAGTTGCTGGGTACCGACGGCCCCGCCCGCCGGGGCCGCCTGACCTTCGATCGCGGTACCGTCGAGACCCCGTGCTTCATGCCCGTGGGTACCTACGGCACGGTCAAGGCGATGACGCCCGAGGAACTGCGCGAGATCGGTGCGGAAATCATCCTCGGCAATACCTTTCACCTGATGCTGCGTCCCGGAACCGGGATCATCTCCGCGCACGGGGACCTGCACGACTTCATGGGCTGGGACGGCCCGATCCTGACCGATTCCGGTGGCTTCCAGGTCTTCAGCCTCGCCGAGCTGCGCAAGATGGACGAGCAGGGCGTCACCTTCGCCTCGCCGGTGGACGGCGCCAGGGTGTTCCTGGGGCCCGAGGAATCGATGGCGGTGCAGAAGGCGCTGGGGTCGGACATCGTGATGATCTTCGACGAATGCACGCCGTATCCGGCCAGCGAGACGCAGGCACGCGAATCGATGGAACGCTCGCTTCGCTGGGCCGCCCGCTCGAAGCGCGCCCACGGCGACAGTCCGGCCGCCCTGTTCGGTATCGTCCAGGGCGGCATGTACCCGCGGCTGCGTCGGCACTCGGCCGAGGGCCTGCTCGAAATCGGATTCAACGGCTACGCGATCGGTGGGCTGAGCGTCGGCGAGCCGGAAAGCGAACGCGAGCGCATCCTCGAAGCGACCTGCCCGCTCTTGCCGGCGGAAAGCCCGCGCTACCTCATGGGCGTGGGACGCCCCGAAGACCTCGTGGCGGCCGTGGCGCGCGGGGTGGACATGTTCGACTGCGTCATGCCGACCCGCAATGCGCGCAATGGCCACCTGTTCACCAGTCGGGGCGTGGTGAAGATCCGCAACGCGCGCCATGCCGCCGATACCGGCCCGCTCGACCCGGACTGCCGTTGCTACACCTGCCAGCGATTCTCCCGCGCCTACCTCAAGCATCTCAACAAGTGCAACGAGATCCTGGGTCATCGTTTGGCCACGATCCACAATCTGCACTACTACCAGGCCGTGATGAGGCGGCTGCGCGAGGCCATCGAGGCCGGCCGCCTCGAGCAGGCTGCAAGCGAGCTGCGCGCCGGCTGGGAGGCGGGTGACGACAGCTGACGGTGGGCTGTCGCGTCCGAACAGGCGGATTGTAATTGTCCTGGTGTAAGCTTGGACGCGCGGGACGCGGAGTACGCTGGGGCCGGTTCGCGACCGGAAGCGGCGTATTGGATTGCTCGACAGAGGGACCGAAGGACCATGCCGTTTGCGCAAGAGGAGAGGCCTGCGGGCACACAGGAAATCACCCGCCTGCTGCGCTTCTGGCAGGAAGGCGACGAGGAGGCCTGCGAGGAGCTCATGACGCTGGTCTACCAGCGGCTCCATAAGCTCGCCGACAAGCAGCTCTCGCGTGAGCGGTCGGGCCACACGCTGCAGCCCACCGCGCTGGTCAACGAGGCGTTCATCAACCTGGACGCGCACGACATCGACTGGCAGGATCGCAACCATTTCTACGCCCTGGCCGCCCAGGTCATGCGCCACCTGCTGGTCGATCACGCCCGCCTGCGCTCGCGCATCAAGCGAGGCGGAAACCTGGTGCGGGTGGACCTGGAATCCAGCCAGGCCAGTGTGAGTGGACCGAGTGTGGAGATGCTGGCCTTCGACCAGGCGCTGGACGATCTGGCCGAGAACAACCGGCGTACCGCTCACATCATGGAACTGACCTACTTCGGCGGCCTCACCCAAGCGGCGATCGCATCGCTGATCGGTGTGTCCCGGCGGACCGTCGATCGCGATCTCAAGTTGGGCCGCGCCTGGTTGCGCAGCCGGCTGAGAAGCGATGACTGACCCGAGCTGGTCGCGACTCGAGTCGCTGTTCCACCGCGCGCTCGAGCGCCCCGCGCCCGAGCGCGAATCGTGGGTGCGCGAGCGGTGCCCGGACGACCCGCGGTTGGCCGGTCGCGTGCTCGATCTGCTCGCGTCCTCCGACGAGGATGCCGAGACGACGATCCAGGGGATCCTGGGGGAGGCCGCGCGGCAGGTCAGTAGCCAGTCGCAGGCCAGTGCGCCGACCCGGCTCGGCCCGTATCGCATCACCGGCTGCCTGGGGCAGGGCGGCATGGGCACCGTCTATCGCGCCGAGCGCGACGATCAGAACTATCGCCAGAAGGTCGCGATCAAGCTGCTCCGCGGCTTTCCGGGACCCAGGGCGCTCGAACGCCTGCGCCAGGAGCGCCAGATCCTGGCCGACCTGCAGCACCCGCTGATCGCGCGACTGCTCGACGGTGGCGCGACCGAGGACGGGCAGCCCTACCTGGTGATGGAATATATCGAGGGCCGCTCGCTGGTCGAGTGGTGCCGGCAAACCGGTCCGTCCCGGGCCCGCAGCGTTCGCCTGATGATGCGTATCTGCGACGCCGTTCACCATGCGCACCAGCACCTCGTCATTCACCGCGACCTGAAACCCGGCAATATTCTGATCACCGAATCCGGTTCTCCCCGCGTGCTTGATTTCGGTATTGCAGAGAATCTGCCGGCGGCCGACGAACACCGCGCGGACGACTCGCCGCCGCGGGCACCGAGCTTCTACACCCCGGGTTTCGCCAGCCCCGAGCAGCTGGCGGGTCGGCCGGTGACTACCGCGACCGATATCTACAGCCTGGGTCGCCTGCTGCTTGCCGTGCTGCTGCCTGACGAGTCTTCGGGCAAGTCGGCTCCGAGCGGCAAGGCCCTGAAGAATCGTGTGCCCGCCGACCTGGCCGCCATCATCGGCAAGGCGACCCGGGAAGATCCGGGGGAGCGCTACGCGTCGGTCGCGGAGCTGCGCGCCGACCTGTCGCGCTACCTCGATGACCTGCCGGTGCAGGCGGCCGGCAACCGGGTTCCGTACCGTTTTCGCAAGTTCGCAGGCCGCAATCGTCAGGCGCTGTCGGTCGCGGCCGTAGCGCTGCTGCTGACCCTTTCGCTGGGCTGGCGCTGGATGGTCGAGTTCGACCGCGCGCGCATCGCCGAGTCGCGAGCGGTCGCCGAGGCGCGGCACGCCGAGTCCGTGCTCGCCTTCCTGCTCGATGCCATCAGCGAGGCGATGCCGGGCCGGGCCGGCGGCGATCCGGTGAGCGTTCGCGAGGTGGTGGAGCGCGCGCGCGAGGGCCTGGTGATCAACCCTGCAATCGGCGAAGAAACGCGATCCCGAATGCTGCTGGCCCTGGGCGAAGTCTATCTCCGTCTCGAGGACTGGGCGGCAGCCGAATCGCTGCTCGAGCCGGCGGCCGGGGCCGGCGATGCGGTAACGCGGGTACGCGCCAACAGCCTGCTCGGATACGGCCTGACCCTGCAGCAGCGCTACGAGGCGGCGGACGAGGCGCTCGGGCGGGCCGAAGCACTTGCTGGCCGGGGACCGGAATTGCCGTTCCGACTCGCGCTGGAGCTTCGAAACCACCGCGCCCTGTGGTGGCTGGACAACGATCGACCGGCACAGGCGCGCGACGCCTTCGACGAGATTGCCACCGCCTACCTCAAGCGCGGCGACGAGGAAACCGCCGCGCGCATGTTGCACAATCTGGGCCTGGCCGAAGCCAACCTGGGGCGACTCGAAGCGGCGCGAGCGCATTACGAACACTCGCTGGCGCTCAAGGCGAAGACCATTGGTCTCCGGCACTTCTCGTCGGCAACGACGCTCCAGGCGCTGGCGCGCGCAGAAAGCCGGCTGGGACGCTACGCGCTCGCGCGCGAGCACCTGGAGCAAGCGGTCGATCTGCGACGCCAGATTCTCGGCGAGGATCATCCGGCGCTGCACGGCGACTACAACGAACTGGGCAGCATGTTTCACGACCGCGGCGAATTCGCCCAGGCGATCGATCGCTATCGCCGGGCGCTCGACCTGCTCGGGGACCCGAGTGCCGCGCCGGTTCAGGCCGCCGTCTACATCAACAACCGGGCCCATGCGCACGCCGATCGGGGCGAGATCGACGTGGCCTTGCCCCTGTTCGAGCGTTCGCTGGCGCTGCGTCGCTCGCAGCTGGGTGACGAACATCTTTCGGTTGCGCTGGCGCGCCACAATCTCGCCCGGGCCCTGATTCTGAGCGGGCGCGGCGACGAGGCCGAAGAACTGATCGAGCAGGCCCTGGCGACCCGGCGTTCCGTGCTCGGCGACGAGCATCCCGCGGTGGCGTACACTGCCAGTCTGCGCGCGCTTCAGGATTTCCACCGGGGGGAGTATGCGCGGGCGAGGAGCGGGTTCGGCCGGGCGATCGACCGCATGGCCGATTCCCTGCCGGCGAACAACTGGTGGATGCTCAACCTGCGCGCTTGGCAGGCGCGCAGCCTGCTGGCGGAGGGTGAGCGCGAACAGGCGATTGCCCTGATCGAGGAGATCACGGGCGACTATCGGCAGGCCCTGGGGCCGGAACACCCGCACGCCATGGTGCTGGAGCTCGAACGCGCCGCCGTTGAATTCCGCAGCGGCCGGGCCGAACTGGCCAGCCGGCGCCTGGAGCGGGCCCGGGGCGCGATCGAGGCGCACATGGCCGCGCAGTCGGGGCCGCGACGAATGCTCGAGTGCATCGCGAGCGCGCCGTCGTCCGCCGCCTGCTCCGCCTACTGAATCGAGGCCCGCGCGCTCGCGCGGTGAGAAAGTTTTCGCTGGATGTCACATTTGCGGTGTGGAACGACGCTATGAGGGACAGAGAGGCTAACAATCGCGCGTAGCCACAGCCGGGCGGGTACTCGGCTGTCGTGACGTGTGGGCCCATAGCACCGCAGAGGGAAACATGTCACACAGCGAATGTCGGCCCAGCGCCGTCCGTCCAGGATTCACGTTCCGCGCTTGCGCTGCCGTCCTGCTGCTGGGGCTGATGGCTCCGGTTGCCGGCCTTGCGCAGACCCTCACCAAGACCGGGCCCGATGAGGTCGTCGCCGGTGAGCAGTTCGAGTACGAATTCACCATCGACAACGATACCGGCGACACGCTCGCCGACGTCTTCATCGTCGATGATCTGCCCGTGGCGCTGAGCTTCGTCGAGATCACCCAGGGTGGAACCGACTTCGACTGTACGGTCGAGGTCGTCGAAGAGGAAATCGGGGAAGGGGAATCGGCCGAAACGATCGAGTTCGAACGGCTGACCTGTGCACATCCGGCCGACCTGCCCGAGGGCGAGACGACCCTCGCCGTCGAGGTGGCAGTCGATCCGGATGCGCCCGGGGAGGCGATCGAGAACGCCGCCGCTCTGTTCGCCGAACAGGTCGAAGAAGCGGTAGGGGAGGACTCGGCCGAATCCGAGGTCGTGCGCAGCGCCGACCTCGAGTTGGTGGCGCGTTCGCTGCCGAGCGATCCAGTGACCGCGGAGGCGGCTTTCGATTACGCGGTGACGTTGATCAACAACGGGCCGAGCAGCGCCCGGAACGTGATCCTTGCAACGCCATTGCCCGCGGATATCCGGGTCGTTGCCAGCGGCGGCGGGTGGGATTGCCGCGTCAATACCGCATCGAATGTTCTCGAATGCCGGCGTGCGCTGCTGCTGCCGTCCGGGGATTCGACCGACCTCGAGATCAGCCTGAGCGCGCCCCGCAACTCAACGGTGCCGGGTGAGAGTTCGTGGGATGTGTCCCTGGGCGACGCCGCGATCGAATCGGCAACGCCGGATCCGGATTCGGTCAACGATGTCCTCGACGACGCGGCGGAGGTGACGATCCTGGCCGACTGGAATCTGTCTCTGAGCAAGACGGTCAGCGACGATCCGGTCGTGCCCGGGCTGGCGTTTCAGTACGAGATTGCCGTGAGCAACACCGGCCCGAGCGATCTCGTCGGCGATCTGCGCCCGCTGCTCGGCGATGCGTTCGACGATCTCCTGATTGCCGATACCGCCAGCTGTGGTGAGCTGTCCTCGGAACAGCCCTGCTGGAGTTGCGGCTGGCGCGAGTCGCCGGATCGCAGGCAGGTGCTCGACAGTTCGCAGGTGGCCAGCGGTATCGGCGGTGCCTGGCAGATCGCGGTCAGCCCGGACCGCAACCATGTCTACGCCGCCGGTCGCTTCGACGACGCGCTGGCCAAGTTCGACCGGGAAACCTCGCGCAACGGCGATTTCGGAACGCTTGCACCGGATCCGGGTGCCCTGGAAGAGGAGCCGGTTCGCCCGCGCGCGCTCGCCCTGTCGGCCGACGGCCGGTTTCTGGCGACCGCCACCTGGCTGGCCGACGGCGAGACCGGCGTGGTCGGGGAACTGCAGCTGTTCGAGCGTGATCCCGATGGCGGAGCGCTGACCCTGATCGACCGGATCGAAGGTCCTTCGGCCGTGACCGCGCTGGCTTTCAGTCCGGATGCGCGATTCCTGTACCTGGCTGACGCCGGGAGCGACGCCATCGAGGTCTATGCGCGCGATGACGCGGGTCTCGCGCTCGTCCAGACCGTCGGTCGCGACCAGGACGACGGCGTGTTGCTCGCGGACGTCGCCGACCTCGTGCTCTCGCCCGATGGCGCCCGACTCTACGCGGCCGCCCCGGGGGACTCGGCGATCGCGGCCTTCGGCATCGACTCGGGCAGTGGCGAGATCACGCCGCAGGCCGAGCCATCGGTTTCGGTCGAAGTCGACAGCGAAGCGGTTGCTGTCGAGGCGCTGGCTTTCAGTCCGGCCGGCGACGAGCTCGCCGCGGGCGGCGGCTCCGCGCTGGTGTTCTTCGAGGTGGCCGGTGACGGCAGCCTGACCGTGCGCAATACGATCGTTGCCGTCGAACAACCGCCGGTGCTGCTGGCCGGGATTGCCGGCATGGTCTACGTCGGCGCCGACGAACTGTTCGTGATCGCAAGCGAGGACCGGGCGATCAGCCGCTTGTCGAGATCCGAAGGCACCGGCGAACTGGCCGTTCGTCGCAGCGAGTCGCTGCCGGTGGCCGGCGGCGGCGACGAAGCCCTCATTCCCAACGGCATTGCCCGCGACCCGGGTGGCGAGAACGTCTACGTCACGGCTTCGCTCGAGCCGATCGACGGCCTCACCGAGCCGTCCGCCAGCGCCGTGGTGACCTATGCGGTGGCAGCGCCGGCCGACTGTGGCATCGATCGGCCCTCCGGACTGGAGAGCGGCGACATCGTCGATCGCCCGCTGACGCTGCCGGCCGGCCAGGAACTGATCGTCACGGTGTTCACGCGTCTCGCCGCCGAC
>CAZSGS010000059.1:0-10767 GCA_964606365.1 uncultured Wenzhouxiangella sp.
TTCCTCGCGTGGAGAGCTCATCGCAGCCTGCAAGAGCGTGGAGGAGATCCGGGCTTCCCTCGAACTGGGCACCACGAGCGCGTCGCTCTGTGAGCGGTCAGTCTGCGCGGGCGCGATCGGCGCCGCCCGGGCCGGTCGACCCCGGGTCGCCACCGCCACTTCGGCAATCGACCCGGTCCAGCCATCCTCGGCGGAAAGCGTGTACCAGTTCGTGCCGCTGCCCGCGGCTGCGAGTTCGGCAAAAGCGACCGCTTCGGGTTCGTCGGCCGTTCGCCAGAAGACGTACACGGTCGCGTCGGGCGCAACCGAATCGAGCGCCAGTGCCAGCTGCGGGTAGTTCTCGGCCTTCAGGCTCACGCTCGAGCGCATGAGCATCCGGCCGCGCGAGCCGGCCGCCGCGCCGGAACGCTCGTCGATGGCGGCCAGCCAGGGCGCGGCGGGCGCCGCCGAGAAATCGTCCGCCCCGAGGCTTACCGCATCAACGCTTGGACGCTCGCCGCCGCCATCGACGAGCACCAGGGGCAGCGAAAGCCAGAGCAACGCGGCAGCAAGACCAAGAGCCGTCAGCCCCGCGAGCGGTCCGGTCAGCCAGGCGCGACGATTCGGCGATGTCGTCATGACGAAACCTGCTGCACCGGTCGTTTCAGAGGATGAGCATCCGACACGGATCTAGTGTACCCCGTCCCTCATTCCCTTCGGGAGCGCGCCTGAACCGACAGTCCAAGGCGCGGCCCGCGGTCAACGGTGGTGCCGGCACCGGCCGGGGCTAGGCCGGGAACCAGTGCCGGGTGCGGTTGGCGATCTTCACCAGCGCCAGCATCAGCGGCACCTCCACCAGCACGCCGACCACGGTGGCCAGCGCGGCGCCGGACTGCAGCCCGAACAGGGCGATGGCCGCGGCCACGGCCAGCTCGAAGAAGTTGCTGGCGCCGATCATGGCAGCGGGTGCGGCCACCGAATGCTGCACCCGCCAGGCCCTGGCCCAGCGGTAGGCGATAAAGAAGATCAGAAAGGTCTGGATGATCAGCGGGACGGCGATCAGGGCGATGTGCAGGGGATTGTCGAGGATGACCTCGCCCTGGAAGGCGAACAGCAGGATCAGGGTGAGGATCAGACCGACGGGCGTCACCGGCGCCAGCCGCTGCATGAAGACGTTGTCGAACCACGCCAGGCCCTTGCGCTTGATCAGCGTCACCCGTGTCAGGTAGCCGGCGGCGAGCGGAATGACGATGTAGAGCAGCACCGAAAGGGCCACGGTGTCCCAGGGCACGGTGATGTCGGACAGCCCGAGGAGAAAGACCACGATCGGCGCGAAGGCGAACAGCATGATCAGGTCGTTGACCGACACCTGCACCAGCGTGTAGGCAGCGTCGCCGCGCGTGAGGTAGCTCCAGACGAACACCATGGCCGTGCACGGGGCCGCACCCAGCAGGATCGCGCCGGCCAGGTACTCGCGCGCCAGGTCGGCCGGAATCAGGGGCTCGAACACGATCGTCAGGAAGAACCAGGCGATGGCGAACATCGTAAACGGCTTGATCAGCCAGTTCACGACGGTCGTGATCACCAGCCCCCTGGGCTGGCGGCGCACACCCAGGATGGCGGTGAAGTCGATCTGCACCATCATCGGGTAGATCATGGCCCAGATCAGCACCGCCACCGGAATCGAGACCCTGGCGTACTCGAAACGCGACAGGGTCTCGGGAACCACGGGCAGGAACTGGCCGAGCCCGAGACCGGCGATCATGCCCAGGGCCACCCATACGCTCAGGTAGCGCCCGAACACGCCCATGCCTTCGTTCGGCGACGGGGAGTCGGGGTTTTCGGTTGGCCTATCGGTCATCGGTATCGGTCACGCCGGCTTGTTCGTTCAACCGTTCAAGCAGGTCGGCCACCCGCTGCTTGATCTCGTCACGTACGCGTCGAAACTCGGCCAGGATCGCGGCCTCGCTGCCGGTAGCGCGCGCCGGGTCGGGCAGCGGCCAGTGTTCCCGGCGCACACCCGGGGGCACGACCGGGCAGTGCTCATCGGCGTGGCCGCAAACGGTCACTACGACATCGGTTCGCGCCAGCATGTCGTCGCTCAAGCGGGTCGATTCCTGGTCCGAGATATCCACGCCGTCGTCGGCCATGACGCCGATCGCGCGGGGATTGCGCCCGTGGGCCTCGATACCGGCCGACAGGGCCTCGATCGCGTCGCCACCCAGCGCCCGGGCATAACCCTCCGCCATCTGCGAGCGGCAGGAATTGCCGGTGCAGAGGAAAAGCACGGTAATCGGACGGCTCACGCCGAGGCCTCGCCGATCGGGGCTGCGCAGCGGTCGCCGGGGCGGTCGGCCATGGCCGCCAATCGGCGGCGATCGTCGCTGAACGGCGCCCGATCGGCCAGCCCGGTGCAACCGGCTTGCAGCGTTCGCACGGCCCAATGCGGCAAACCCGGCGCGATGTGATAGTGGATCCACAAGCCTTCACGCCGCCCGGCCACCACGCCCAGTTCGCGCAGGCTCGCCAGGTGGCGCGACATCTTCGGCTGGCTGACCTGCAGGGCCTCGGTCAGCTCACAGACGCACAACTCGCTCTCGCGGTGCAACAGCACCAGCGCGCGCAGGCGCGTCTCGTCGGCGAGGGCGCGGAACAGCGCCACCGGGCTCGGCGTCGGCTGCGGATCCTGCGCCAGGCTGGTCATGTTCGACTCGGGATGCATTTGCCGGCCATTATATACGCAATAACATATATATGGAACCCGCGATATGGCTTCATTCGCGCGGATGGCGGATGAACCAGCACTTGTGGATGCGCCGGTTGCGTTCGAAGTCCTTCGGGATCGACCAGGCGCTTCGGTCCTCGACAGCGAACGATTCAGCGACGGCATCGTCCAGCCTGAAGCTGCGCAGATTGGTGGAGAAGACCAGCGTGCCGTCGGCGGCCAGGCAGCGCATCGCGTGGCCGATGAGTTCGGCGTGATCGCGCTGGACATCCAGGCTGCCGTCCATGCGCTTGGAATTGGAGAAGCTGGGCGGGTCGAGGAAGACGAGATCGAACGGCTCGGTGCACTTCGAAAGCCACTCGCGCGCGTCGGCGTGAACGCTGCGATGACGGGCCTCGTCCAGGCCGTTGAGGGCCAGGTTGCGGCGAAGCCAGGCCAGGTAGGTCCTGGACAGATCGACGCTGGTGGTCGAGGCCGCGCCGCCGACGGCGGCATGCACGCTCGCCGCACCGGTGTAGCAGAACAGGTTGAGCAGGCGTTTGCCGCGCGCGTTCGAGCCCAGCCAGCCGCGCACCGGCCGATGATCGAGGAACAGGCCGGTGTCGAGGTAATCGCTCAGGTTGACCTCGAGTCGGCTATCGCCCTCGCGCACGATCAGGGTGCGGGATTGCCGGCTCATGCGCTCGTACTGCTCGCTGCCGCGCTGGCGGCGCCGGACCTTGAAAACCATCCGCTCCGCGGGCACGCCGGTGGCGGCCGGGATGGCGCTCAGGGCGTCGCGCAGGCGGTCCCGGGCCTTGCCCGGGTCGACACTGCCCGGCGGCTCGTACTCCTGTACGTGCAGCCAGTCGCCCGTCTCGCTGCCGTAGACGTCGACGGCCAGCGCGTACTCGGGAATATCCGCATCGTAGAGCCGGTAGCAGCTCACGCCCTCGCGCTTCAGCCATTTGCGGAGCTGTCGCCCGTTCTTGTGCAGGCGGTTGACCAGATCCGGCGCCGCCTGACGACCGGTCGAAGCGGCCGACTCGGCGCCGATCTCGAAGCGCTCCAGCCGGCACTCGATGGGACCGTTGAAAAACTGCCAGCTCTTGTCGGGTTTGAGGCCGACCTGGCAGCCGGCGCCGTTGAGCACCATCGCGCGCCAGCCCGGGAACTGCGCGCGCAGCGTCTCGCCCAGGCGCAGGTAGAGCGGAACCAGTTCGTGCTGATCCCCGATGCGCTCGCCGTAGGGCGGGTTGGTCGCCACCAGGCCGGACCGGACACCGGCAGGTGGCGAAGCCCGGCCGAGCTCGCGTCGTTCGACGTGGACCCGGCCGGACAGGCCGGCGCGCTCGACGTTGATCATGGCCAGGCGAGCAGCCTGCCGGTCGTGGTCGAATGCCGCGATCGGCGGCAGGCGGGCCATCCCGGCTTCCTGGCGCTCCAGGGCCTCATCGACGAGCTGCTTCCAGGCCGCGTCGTCGTGGCCGCGCCAGCGCTGAAAGCCGAAGCGGGTCCGCAGCAGCCCGGGAGCGGTATCCGAGGCCATCCAGGCGGCCTCGACGGCCAGGGTGCCGGAGCCGCACATCGGGTCGACGAAGCCGCCGCCCTCGGCGGCGATTGCCGGCCAGTCGGCGCGGTAGAGCATGGCCGCCGCCAGATTCTCCTTCAGCGGCGCGGCAACGCCGGTTTCGCGGTAGCCGCGTTTGTGCAGACTCTCGCCCGACAGGTCGATGGCGACGGTCACTTCCGTTTTGTTCATATGGACATTGATGCGCACATCCGGATCGCGAACGTCCACGGACGGACGGCCGCCGGCGGTCTCGCGCATCTGATCGACGACGGCATCCTTGACCCGCTGGGCGGCAAAGCGGCTGTGCGAAACGGCCGCCTTGATTCCGGTGAAGTCCACGGCCAGCGTGTTGTCCGGGCCCAGTTGAGCCGACCAGTCGATGGTGCCCACGCCGCGATAGAGGCCGTGGTCATCCTCGGCGTCGAAACGCGCGATCGGAAGCAGCACGCGATTGGCGACCCTCGACCACAGGCAGGCGCGGTAGCCGCCCGCCAGATCGGCTTCGAACACCGCGCCGCCGCGCCCGGGATGCACCTGCCCCGCCCCGAGGCCCGCCAGTTCCTCAGCCAGCAATTCCTGAAGCCCTCTCGGGGCCGTCGCAAAGAATCGCATGCTCAAAACCGTCCGCCCGCGTGCGGGCGTGGGTGGTGTCGAACGCGCTTGTCGGCGAAAATCGGGTCGGGCATGCGGAATTCGAATCGTGCCGTTCACTCGGGTCGACTACGATACCCGTTTATGTCGCGACCGGGTATGGCGCCCGACGGAATTCGATGATGAGACGTTCCCTGATACTTCTCGCCTTCAGCGCCTGGGTGTGGAGCCAGTCCGCCACGCTTTCCGCCCAGACACCGGTGTCGGTGTCGGTGGCCGAGCCCGAACGGGCGCAAAGCGAGGAAACGCTGCGCTTCACCGGCAACCTGGACGCGCGGCAGGTGGCCGGCCTGTCGGTACAGGAGGCCGGGCTGGTCGCCAGCATGCACGTCGACGCCGGAGACGTCGTCGAGTCGGGCGACGTACTGCTCGAACTCGACACCGGCCTGGTGACGCAGGATGTCGCCCGCGCCGAAGCCGCGCGCGACGAAGCGCAGGCCGACCTCGACGAGGCCCGGCGCCTGGCCGCCGAGGCGCAGCGGCTCGGCAACGATCGGTTCTTTCCCGCGACCGAATTGCGTTCGCGCGAATCCGCCGTCACGCTGGCCGAGGCAGCCCTGGCGAGCGCGCGAAGCGACCTGGCACGCGAGCGCGAGCGACTCGAACGCCATTCGCTGCGCGCGCCCTTCGACGGCGTGATCGCCGATCGATACATCGAGCGCGGGGAGTGGATCGAGCCCGGCACCGCTGCGGTGGAACTGGTCAGGGTCGACGAACTGTGGCTGGACGTGCGCGTCCCGCAGCGCTACTGGGCCGACCTGGCGGACACGCAGGGCGTCTCCGTGCGCGCCTGGGCGGATGTCGCGCCCGATCGCGAGCTCGACGCGGTCGTGCATGCGCGGGTGCCCGTCAGCGATCGCACCGCCCGCACCTTCCTGCTGCGCCTGCTGATCGAAGACGACTCCGGCGCCATCACGCCGGGCATGTCGGCCAACATCGAGCTCACGCTCGAGCGCGACGAGACGAACCTGCGCGTGCCCCGCGACGCCATCCTGCGCTATCCCGACGGCACGACCACGGTCTGGGTCGTCGAAGACGATGACGACCAGGCGCGTGAACGCGAGGTGACGGTGCGCCGCAACGTCGGCGAGCAGGTCGAGATCGAAGGCGAACTGCCCGAGAACGCGCGAGTGGTCGTGCGCGGCAACGAGGTACTCGACGACGGCGAGACGGTGCGCATTGTCGAGGGTGACAGCTGATGTTCGAAGGCATCATTCGACACGGCATCATCGTCACGGTGACGGTGTTGATCATCGCCGTACTCGGCGTGCTCGCCGCGCTGCGGATTCCCGTGCAGATGATCCCCGACCTGGAAGTGCGCGTCATCGGGGTGGAAACCCGCTGGCCGGGAGCCACGCCGCAGGATATCGAGAAGGAGATCCTGATCGAACAGGAAACCTATCTTCGCTCGATACCCAGCCTGGACCGCATGATCTCGACGGCCAGTTACGGCAGCGCCGAAATTGAACTGGAGTTTCCTTTCGGTACCGACATCAACGAGGCGCTGATCCGCGTCAACAACGCGCTCAGCCAGGTACCTTCGTATCCCGAGAACGTCGACGAACCGCGGCTGGAAGCCAGTTCGTTCTCCCAGAATTCGTTCATGTACTTCCGCATCACGCCGCTCGAGGGCAACCCCTTCGAGCTCGACATGCGGCTGATGTACGACTTTCTCGACGACAACGTGCGTCCGCGCATGGAGCGCGTCGACGGCGTGTCGCGCATCAATATCGGCGGCGGTGCCGAGCGCCAGATTCGCATCCTCGTCGACCCCGGCGCCCTGGCCGAGCGCGGCATCACCCTCGCCCAGGTACGCGACGCCGTGCGCGGACGCAACCGCGACACCTCCGCCGGCGACGTCGAGCTGGGCAAACGACGCTACCTGCTGCGCACCGTCGGGCGTTTCGACAGCCTCGAGGAAGTGGAGCGGCTGATCATCGATCGATCCGGCCAGAGCCTGGTTCGCCTCGCCGACGTTGCCGATGTCGAGGAGTCGTACTACGAGCAGCGCAGCCTGAGCTTCGCCGGCGGTCGACCGAGCATGAGCATCTCGGTCGACCGCGAGCCGGGTTCAAACGTCATCGACATCAAGCGCGCCCTCCTGCCCGAAGTCGAACGCATCAACGAGGACGTGCTCGAACCGGCCGGGATGCAGATGGCGTTGACAAGCGACGACGTCCGCTACGTGCAGGCTTCGGTCGCCAACGTCTGGCAGAACCTGATCATCGGCGCGCTGCTCGCCACGCTGGTCATGTTCGTCTTCCTGCGCTCGGTCGGCGCCACGATCGTGGGCGTGGTCGGCGTACCGATCTGCACGATCGCCGCCTTTCTCGGCCTGCTCGCGGCCGGGCGCACGATCAACGTCATCTCGCTGGCCGGCGTGGCCTTCGCCGTCGGCATGACGCTCGACAACAGCATCGTCGTGCTCGAGGCGATCGAACGGCGGCGGCGCGAGGGACTGGACCGGCTCGCCGCGGCCATCGACGGCGTGCGCCAGGTCTGGCCCGCGGTGCTGGCCTCGACCCTGACCACCGTGCTGGTATTCGCGCCGATCTTCTTCATCCGCCAGGAAGCCGGCCAACTTTATTCCGACGTGGCCGTGGCCATTTCGGCCTCGATCCTGGCGAGCATGCTGGTCGCCGTCTCGGTCGTTCCCACGCTGAGCGCGCGCATGAATTTCGGCGTGCGCGACGGGGGACGGGCCCGCGGCGGTGCACTGCGCGATCGCATCCTGGCGGGGGTGAGCTGGCTGATCGTCTCTCCGCGCCGACGCTGGACGACCCTGGTGGCCGTCTTCGCCGGCGTGGTCGCGATCATCGTGGTCCTGACGCCGCCGGCGGAATACCTGCCCGAAGGCGAAGAACCCAAGACATTCGCGACCCTGACCGCCCCGCCCGGCTACAACCTGGAGGAGATGCGGCGCATCGGCGAGCAGATCGAAGACTACCTGCTGCCCTTCGTCGACGACGACCCGCAGCGGTTCGAGCGCGGCGAAACCGAAGTGCCGGCCATGGCCTACCTCAACCTGCGCGTGAGCACCGACAACATCTGGGTGCTGGCCGAATCGGTCGATCCCGGCCATATCCAGCCGCTGATGGACGCCATCGAGGCGCACTACGAAACCTATCCGGGCATGCGGCCGTTCGTCAGCCGCGGCTCGATCATTTCCAGCAACGACGGCGGCACGCGCAGCGTCAATCTCGACATCACCGGTCGCGAGCTGACCGACATCTACCGGGTGGCCAGGCTGGCCTACGATCGCTCGGAGACCCTGTTCGACAATCCCCGCCTGGGATCCTCACCCGGCTCCCTTTCCCTCGACCAGCCGCTGGTCGAGATCCGGCCCGACTGGGACCGCGCCGCCGAGATGGGCATCGACGGCGCCGATATCGGCTTCTCGGTCGCCGCGCTGACCGACGGCGCCTTCATCGACGAGTACTTCCGTGGCGACGACAAGATCGACATCTTCCTGTTCAGCAAGGCCGGCAGCGAACAGCGCCTCGACCGCGTCGAGCAGCTGCCGATCCATGTCCCCGGCGCGGGCGTGGTGCCGCTGGGCAACCTTGCCGAGATCGTCGAGACGGTCGACACCGACGCCATTCGCCGGCTCAATGGCCGGCGCACGGTCACGCTCAATATCATCCCGCCGCGCTCGGTCGCGCTCGAGACGGCGCTCGGCGAGGTCCGGACCGAGGTCGTCGACTGGCTCGCCCGCGAGGGGCACCTCGGCGACGACATGAGCCTCGACATTTCCGGCGCCAGCGACCAGCTGATGGAAACGCGCGCCGCCCTGGCCGGCAATTACGTCGTCGCCATCATCCTGTGTGCGCTGGTCATGGTCGCCATCTTCGGGCACTGGGGCTGGCCTTTCGTGATCCTGACGTCGGTGCCGCTGGGCATCGCCGGCGGCATCGGCGGCCTGGCGCTGCTCAACGGCGTCGGCAAGCTCCTGCCGATGATCGGCGGACCGGCGATCAGCCAGCCCTTCGACATGATCACCATGCTGGGTTTCCTGATTCTTCTCGGCGTGGTGGTCAACAACCCCATCCTGATCGTCGACCAGACCCTGCGCAACCTGCGCGAAGGCGCCAGCGACGCCGTCGATGCCGTGCGCGATGCCGTGGCCACGCGCATACGGCCGATCATGATGTCGATGATCACCACCCTGTTCGGCCTGGCGCCGCTGGTGTTCATCCCCGGCGAGGGCACCGAACTCTATCGCGGGGTCGGCGTCGTCGTGCTGTCCGGCCTGCTGTTCGCGACCGTGGTGACCCTGACGTTCCTGCCGGCGCTGCTGGTCACGATCCTGCGGCTGAAGGATCGGCAGACGACAGGCTGACGAAAGGCTGACGGGTGCAAAGACCGCAACCTTGTCGATGCCTGATGGGGTAATCTTGGCGGGGTCTTCACGCCTGGTAACGATACATGCTGCTCAGACCATCCTGTCCAGTTCTCGCGTTCGTCCTGATTGCCGTTGGCTGGCTTGTGCCGCTGGAACCAACCCGGGCGGCTGAACTGATGCTCGCCCCGGGCGTTACCAGCCAGGGCGAGACCACCGCCAGCGCCAGCCTGGCCTTCGGCTGGGACAGGCGCTGGTTCGAGAGCGAGACCGGGCATCTCGGCGGGTACTGGAACGTCGCCTACACCTGGTGGGAAGCGGGACGCTTCGGTAGCGACGAGCAGTCGGTTTCGGTTTCGCCGGTGTTGGTGTATCACTTCAACGTCGACGGCTGGCGACCCTTTGTCGAAGCCGGCATCGGGGCGGCGTATTTCAGCAGCGATCGGGTGGGTGACCGCCGCCTGGGATCACGCGCGCATTTCGAGGATCGCTTTGCCGTGGGCGTGCAGCTGAGCGAACGCGACGCCCTCCGGCTGAGGGTCATCCACTATTCGAACGCCGGCCTGGAGGCTCCCAACCGGGGGATCAACAGCTGGTCGCTGGTCTACAGCCGACAATTCTGATCCCGGCAGTCACTTTTCACGCGAGGTCGAGTCGCTGCCCTGTTCGGTACCGGACCGATCGGCACCGGGGGCGTTGGACTTCGGTGAATCGTCCCTGGCCGCGGTCTCGCCGGAAGGCGCCGGCTTGTCGGAGGGCGCTTTCGCGGGTCTGGCCGCGCTCGCCTCAACGGTTGCACTACGCTTCGCGGCACCCGGCTCCCGCGGCGCACCGATATGGCGCAACCGTACTTCCTGGCGGCCCACCTGCGGCATGCGTTCGCGCAGGGCATCGTTGTCCACCAGGCGTTCGGCGCCGTCGCTGAGATGATCGAAAACGCGCTTGTAACTGTCGGTCAGCTCGTTGATGAGTTCGGCGGTCTGCACGAAGTGCGCGTTGACTTCCTCGCGGAAACGCTCGTTTTCCTTCTTCATCTCGTTCACGGACATCGGTCCGGCGCGCCGGACGGCAAAAAACCAGACCGCGCCGGCGCCGAGCGCGCCTCCGGCGATCGCGCCGATGATTGCCCATGCAATGGTGCTCACGTTGATTCTCCTGCCTTCGAGCCAGCGTTCATCATAACAACCCGCGCGTTACCGACCCGTTATTCATCCGGATCCTTCCAGCGCAGCTCGTAGAGATCGTGGCGCCGATCGGCCAGGTTGCGCACCGAGCCGTGCGAACGGATCTCGCGAAGATTGTCCAGGTCGAGGTCGGCGATCAGCATGGTCTCGGTGTTGGGCGTGGCCTCGTGCGCGATGGCATCGTGCGGGAAGGCGAAATCCGATGGCGTGAAAACCGCCGCCTGGGAGTACTGCATGTCCATGTTCTCGACCCGCGGCAGGTTGCCGACCGAGCCGGTGATGACCACGTAGCACTCGTTCTCGATGGCCCGGGCCTGGGCGCAGCGGCGCACCCGCA
>CAZSGS010000060.1:0-10690 GCA_964606365.1 uncultured Wenzhouxiangella sp.
GCAGATGGACATCAAGATCACCGGCATCACCAGGGAGATCATGGAAGTCGCGCTCAGGCAGGCGACCGACGCGCGTCGTCACATTCTCGGCGAGATGAACCAGATCATCGAGCGCCCGCGCGAGGAAATGAGCGAGTACGCACCGCGTCTGTTCACCATGAAGGTGCACCCGGACAAGATTCGCGACGTGATCGGCAAGGGTGGCGCCACCATCCGCCAGATCACCGAGGAAACCGGCACCACCATCGATATCCAGGACGACGGCACGGTTACCATTGCATCCGTCAACCAGGCCGCGGCCGATGAGGCGCGCAAGATGATCGAGCAGATCACTGCCGACGTCGAAGTGGGCGCGGTCTACGAGGGTACGGTCACCAAGATCATGAACTTCGGGGCCTTCGTGACGATCCTGCCGGGCAAGGACGGTCTGGTGCACATCTCGCAGATCTCCGACGAGCGCGTCGAGAACGTCACCGACGAGCTGGCCGAGGGCGACAAGGTCAAGGTCAAGGTGCTCGAAGTCGACAAGCAGGGCCGCATTCGCCTGAGCATGAAGGCGCTCAAGGAAGACGAGAAGGCAGGCGAGAGCAACTGATCGCCCCGAGGCGGCCGCCCGGACTTCCGGGTGGTCGCTCGCCCGGTGCCTGTCATCGGGCTGGAATCTGAACCACGAAGGACACAAAGGGCACGAAGACGCATGTATTTTCTCTTGCTTCGTGATTCTCGTGACCTTCGTGGTTTTTCCTTTTCTTGCCGCTCTGGTTGAGGATGCCTCATGCAGCTGCTGATTCCCGTCTCTCCGGGCGAACTCCTCGACAAACTCACGATCCTCGAGATCAAGCTCGAGCGCATCGCAGACGAGGGCAAGCTGGCCAACGTCAGGCGCGAGCACGAGCTGCTCTCCGTGGTCTGGCGTCAGTCCGGCCTGGCAGCCGAAGGGCTCGAGCGACTGCACGGCGAGCTGCGAGCTGTCAACGAGGCGCTGTGGGAGATCGAGGACGCCATCCGCGAACAGGAGCGTGAAGAGCGCTTCGGCGATCGCTTCGTGGAGCTGGCGCGCTCGGTCTATCAGCGCAACGACGATCGTGCGGCCCTGAAGAAGCGCATCAACGAGATGCTCGGCTCGGAGATCGTCGAGGAAAAGTCCTACCGGGAATATCGCTTCTGACCGGGCAATAACGGCCGGAATTTCCGGTTTTCCATCGAATCTCATGGCCTTGTCGGGGCCAAGCGAGTAGAATCGCGTCGTGTTTCTACAATGACGGCAGGGCGCTTCGATGCTTCGCAAACTGATGATTTCTCTTGTTCTGGCCCAGGTTCTCGCTACCGTGGCGATCGCCCAGGTCGAGGACGACGACAGGACTCGTTCGCAGGCCGGCACGCCGACCTTTCACTTCATCGGCGATCGCTACAAGGTCGGCATCGGGCTCGACAGCGAGTTCGATGTCATCGGTGAGTTCGAGGCGGCCCTGTACGAGTCGCAGCGTTCGAGCTTCATCGGCGACGGCTGGCTGGGCAGCGAAGGCGCCGGCGGCGTCAAGCTCAACTACCACTGGCTGATCAACGAAACGGCCGAGGAAGGACCCGACGGGCCGGTCTATACCGACGGCAATGTCGCCAAGCTGTTCCTCGCCGCCGACCAGAACCAGCTCGAGGATCGCAAGCTGACCTTCGGCGGCGGCTGGGAAGGCCGCAACTGGGCGTTTTCCGGCTACGGGATGTCGGCACTGTCCGACGAGCGCCGGGTCAGAACCACGTCATCTTTGGAGGAGCAACTGGTCAACGGCCAGATCGACGGCCGCGATTTCACGCGCGTCGACACCATCGAAACCGTCACCGATTGGTTCGAGGAACCTTACGAGTGGGGCCTGGGCCTGCGCGCCGAGCGCTACTTCGAGGATCCGCTGATCCGCCTGCGAGGCGGGCTCGACTACGAAGAAGGCGACCACAGTTCTTCCCAGATGACCGCGTCGCTGTCGCTCGACAAGCGATTCCACGACTCACCGCATGGCCTCAGCTTCCGCACCAGCTACGCGCACAAGGATGGCGATTTCGTCGTTGACGACAACGACCTGCGCGGCAGCATCGTCTACAGCTTCAGTTTCGGCGGCGCGGGCAGTTCTTTCCGTCCTTCGCGGCAGTACCGCGAGGTCGAAGTCGAGGTGGACGGTGAGCCGCGCACCGAAGAGCGCGTGACGGTCAACGAAGTTACATTGACCGATCGCACCACCTTTGATTTCGATAGCGCCGCGCTCAAGCCGGCGGCCGAGAACACGCTCGACGAAGTGCTGGCCATGATCGACGACGCCGGCCTCGTCGGTGATATCCAGATTGTCGGGCACACCTGTGATATCGGCACCGAAGCCTACAACCAGGGCCTGAGCGAGCGGCGCGCGCGTTCGGTCGTGGATTTCCTGACATCCCGCGGTGTCGACTCCGGCGAGATCGACTGGCAGGGCGAAGGTGAAACCGAGCCGCGCTTCCCCAACGACAGCGAAGAGAACCGCTCGCGCAACCGCCGCGTCGAGATCAGTTTCGTGACCGAACGTCGCAGCACCGAAACCGTTACCGTCGGTCCGGACGAGCCGGCCACCGAGGTACGCCGCGTCGAGATTCCGGTCGAGGCGCCCTGGATCCGCCGCGCGTTGCGCAACCCGGTGCGCCACAAGCGCATCGTTGATTACTATCGCTACCAGGAAAGCACGGTCACCGAGACCGAAGGTGAGATCGAGTTCGCCAACGAGGCACCGCAGGCCGCGGATGATCAGTTCACCGTCGATGCCGATTCGGTCGACAACGCCTTCGACGTGCTTGCCAACGACAGCGATGCCGACGGCGATGTGCTCAGCATCGTCGAGGTAAGCGAGCCGTCAAACGGCCAGGTGTCGATCAGCGGCGATCAGGTGCTCTACACCCCCGAGGCGGGCTACACCGGAAGCGATAGCTTCAGCTACACGGTCGAGGACGGCTTCGGCGGTGAAGCCAGCGCCAACGTTTCGGTGACGGTGCAGGAGACCAACCAGCCGCCGGTGGCGGGCGACCTGAGTGCCGCCACGCTGCGCAACGAGCCCGTGGATGTCGACGTGCTCGCCGAGGCCAGCGACCCTGACGGGGACGAACTGAGCGTGGCCGAGTTCACCCAGCCGGACAACGGCACGGTGACCCAATCCGGCGGCATCCTGCGCTATACGCCCGATGACGAGTTCGTGGGCAGCGACAGCTTCGAGTACACGATCAGTGATGGTCGCGGCGGTGAAGCAACGGGTTCGGTCGTCATCGACGTCGCGTTCGCCAACCGCGCGCCGGTCGCCAATCCCGACTCGGCCACGACCACCGCCGGCCAGGCCGTGACCGTGGACGTGCTGGCCAACGATTTCGACCCCGACGGTGACCCGCTCGAGGTCGTCGACGTCGAACAGTGGTATGGACGGCCCGCGGAAGTGACGATCAATAGCGATGGAACCGTTACCTTCCTCGTCAGTGAAACGTGCAACGGTCGCAACCAGTTCCGCTACACGATTTCCGACCCTTCCGGCGCGACCGCTCAGGCCAACGTCACGGTGACGCGACTGGCCGATGCCGGCACGGAAGACGCCTCCACCGAATGCGCCGACTGGTAGCCGGTCGGCAGTGAATTGCGAACCGGACTGCGCCGCCTCGCCGGCGCAGCCTGGTTCGTTCAGTCCGCCCGCAGCAGCGGCCGGAGCTTCTCGATGACCATCTCCGGGGTGATCAGGTTCATCACCTCGGCGCGCTCCAGGCGTTTGCCCCAGCGCAGCTGCTCCGGCGACCGCCCCGCGAACTGCCGGGCGGCCTGGGGGAAGCAATCGACCGTGTGCACCAGGCTTTCGAACGGACCCGACCGGCGGGCCCAAGTGGCCGCATAGAGGCCGACGACCGGCGTACCCATGGCATCGGCAAAATGCGCCGGCCCGGAGTCCGGGGCGATGACGCAGGCGGCGCGCTCGAACATCGCCAGCGCCTGTTTGATGGTGTCGCGCCCGATCAGGTTGACCACCGGGTTGCGGGTCGTGTCTTCGATTGCCTGGCCCAGTGCCTTTTCGGCCGGGCCCGGCCCACCCATGAGAATCACGGGACGGCCGGTCTGCTCGATGACCCAGTCGGCCACGGCCGCGTAGCCGTCGGCGTGCCAGTTGCGCCGGGTGTGGCTCGATGCGGGACTGATGATCACGGCGCGACCCGCGACCGGCTGATGTTCGCGGGCGAATGCACGGGACGCCTCGGGCACGGGCAGTCGGCGGTCCACGTCTTGCGCCGAAAGGCCGAGGTGGCGAGCGAACTGAAGAAAGGCATCGACCTGGTGCTGGAAGGGGACGGCGTCGATGCGCTCGTTGGTCACCAGGCCGTGCCCGGGGCGCGAGCGGGCCCGGTCGAATCCGATCCGGCGATCGGCGCGCACCAGGCTGGCCAGCAGCGAAGAGCGTTGCGACACCTGGGCGAGAACCAGTGCATCGAAGTGACGCCCACGGAGCCGGCGCCTCGCTTCCCGAAAGCCGGCGAACGGCCCTCGCTTGTCGAATACAATGAATTCAACGCCGGCCAGATCGTGCACCAGCCGGTACTCGGCCTTGCCCACGATCCAGGTCAGGGCTGTTTCCGGCCAGGCGCGCTGGATGGCGCGCGCCAGCGGCACGGTATTGCACACGTCGCCGAGCGCCGACAGGCGCAGCAGGCAAATGGAACTCGGCGGCTCGTTCGTCAAGGAATCGGGCACGATGGGGCCAATCTGAATCGAAAACAAAAAAGGGCGATATGCCGGAATCGGAACTGCAAGCAGGCGCTCTGCGTATTCTATATGACCCGTCGGCACTCGACGTGGTCAGCCCGGAGTGGCTCGATCCGGCGTTCTGGCGGATACGGGATGCCGTGATGGCGCAGTTCGGCGGTCGCGGCGAGGCCCTGGCGGTGGCGACAGAGGCCGGGCCGGCCGTGCTGCGCCGCTATCTTCGCGGTGGCATGGCCGCGCGCCTGAGCCGCGAGCGGTATCTCTTCACCGGCTGTCAGCGCAGTCGCAGCTTCCGGGAGTATCGTGTCCTCGCGCGCCTTGCGGCGATGGGGCTGCCGGTCCCGCGCCCCCTGATGGCCGGCTGCGAGCGGCGAGGACTGACCTGCAGGGCCGCCATCCTGACCGCGCTGCTGGAGAACACGGTCAGCCTGCCCCAGGCCGCCGATATCCTCGAGCCGGATCACTGGCGGCGCCTGGGCCAGACGCTCGAACGTTTCTTCGCCGCCGGCGTCGTGCACCCCGACCTCAACGCCCACAACCTGCTCATCGACGGCGAATGCCGCTGGTACGTCATAGACTTCGACCGCGCCCGCATCCAGTCCGCCCCCGCCGACCCCCGGCCCATGCTCAAGCGTCTCGAGCGCTCGCTCGACAAGCTGGGAATCGCCGGTGAAAGGACCCTGCTCTGGCAGGCGGCCGGTCGTGACCGCCCGCAATCGAGCCGATCGCGGTGAAGCTATCGCCTCGCTGATTGTAGGACCGGGTATCGATCAGTAGCCGGTCCGCAGGTCGATTCGCTGGACGAGAAGATGAAAGAACTGCTGTCCAGGTTCGGCACAGCCGGGCCGTGCAACTCGAAGAAATTCGTCGAACGCTGGCCGAACACCGAACGCCCGAGCTGTCGATCAATGGCCAGGACCCCGAGCCTGTGGACCTGAACTCCGATCGAGTGGAGGCCTATTTTCTCGACGGCGGCCGCTGACGGTGCCTCCTTCGCGGTTCAGTTCATGAGGGCGTTGCGCGCCATGCCGAAGACGGAATCCTCGGGAAAGCTGGTTTCCTTCCAGACGCCGGCCGTCTTGCCGGTGAGGCGCTCGATGGCTTCGGGGATGCCGGCGACGGGAATGATCTGGAACTGGTCGTTTGTACACGCCTTGATGACGCGCTTGTCCAGGCTCAGGCGGTCGCGGTCGACCGCGGGGATGATCACGCCCTGCTGGCCATTGAGTCCGGTCTGGCTGCAGGCGTCGAAGAAAGCTTCGATCCGTTCGTTGATGAAGTCGACCCGGCCGATCTGGCCGCGGGTATCGACGCTGCCGACAACGGCAATCTCCTGACGGATGGAATGACCGGCCAGGACCGCGATCAGGCCGCACACTTGCGCCAGCAGGGTTGCGGCCGCGTCGTCTTCCTGCATGGCCGGGTCGATGGTCAGGGCGGCATGCAGCCGGGGCAGGCCATCGAGGTGCAGCAATTCGGCGATCATGGGCAGCAGGAACTGTCGAACCGGCAGCGAGTGGTCGCCGCTTTCGAGCGACAGGGATGCATGCTCGGATCGCGCGAGGGTGACGCTCAGCCGGGCGGGCGCACCGAATATCTCGTCGGCCAGTCGCTCGCGGTTGATCATGTTCAGCTGTCCGCCCGTGCGGCCGCGCAGGCGGATCAGGCCGCTGTCGACGCTTTGCTCCGTCCGGGCGGTGGCCGTCAGGCCCGCTCGACGCCGGATGCGCACGAAGGCGGACTCGACGTGTTCGCGACCGACCTCGTTCTCGTCGTTCCGGCGGGCAAGGTATGCCGCCTCGCGGACGATTTCGGCCAGGCGGCCGATGCGGGTGGTCAGCCGGGCGGATTGGTCCGAAACACGCGCGCTGATCTCGACGACGGCCGCCAGCGCGGGGCGCGTCAGCGGCGGCAGGTCTTCGTGCTGGACCACGGCCGAGACATAACGACAGGTCCGGTCGATGCCTTCGGCGTCGCGAGCCACGCTCGCCTCGAGGTCCGCCAGTAGTCGAAAGCGCCGGGAGAATTCCCGGCTGATCGCTTCGAGGCGGTCGTAGGCAACGCGGTCACCGACCAGGATGACGCCGACGTCGATGGGAACCGCTTCGGGACGCAGGGACTGGGCTGCCTGGCTCCAGTCGGCCGTGGGCGCCGCGATGGCGACTTCACCGGCGCGCAGAATTCGCAGCAACTGGCGGAAGACATCGGGCTCGCTGGCGATATCCTCGGCGTCGAGAATCAGGAATCCGCCGTCGGCCTGGATCAAGGTGCCCGAGCGGATGCCCTGAAACGAGGCCACGGCACGCCCGCCGCTGCGCCAGGCCGGGTCGACCGTTCCGAACAGGCTGGCCGGGGAAACCGAGCTTGTCGATACGGCCGGTGCGCCGCTGTCTTCCCGGCCCATGTTGAGCACGTTGACGCCGTAGAGCACGGTCGGGTCGGCGAGCTGGCTGGTCTCGTGGCCGATGCGTTTTTCCAGCACATCGTCGATGACCTCGCGCAGGAAAGTCTCGATGCCATCGGCCTTGAAGCGTTGCGAGACCTCCGCGGTCATCTCGCCCATGATGCGGGCGGTTTCGGTGATATCGATCTGTTCGATGTGTTGCTGGGCCTGCTGCCACTTCTTTCGAATCTGACGCGAGATCTTCTGGATTTGGTCGTCGTAGGACTTGATCCGTTCATCGAACTTCTTGCGGTCCTCTTCCGTGGCCTGCTTGCGCGCGACCATGTTGCGGAATTCTTCCTGCGATACGGGCTTGCCCATGATGCGAACCGAGACCTGCAGGCGCGCGTTCGGGCCGGCCTGGCTTCGGATCAGGGCCAGGCCCTCCGCCTCGAGCTTCTTCTCCAGCGGCCTGAGCAGCAGGCGGATGTCGCGCTCGGCGGCTTCGCGTCGCGCCTCGCGCCGCCCGCGGATGGGGTCGTTGGCCAGGATGTCGGGGAGTCGTTCGCGCACGAACAGTGCGATGCGATGCATCTGCTTCTGGAACGGGCGCCCTTCGCCGCGGCCGAGACTGATCAGTCGCGGGCGGTCGGGATTGGAGAAGTTGTGGACGAAGCAGAAGTCGCGATTCTGTCGCGCCCGGGGCCGCAGGCTGTTGAACAGGCTGTCGAGTAGTCGACGCCGACCGCTACCGCGCGGGCCGCGCAGGAAGACGTGCTGGTTGTGCCCCGGGCTTGCAATACCGTATTGCAGGGCTTCGGCGGCGGCTTCCTGGCCCAGGGTGCCGTCCAGCACCGGGATGTCGCGCGTGGAGTCACCGGGAATGTCGTCGTGGTCGGGTTGCCAGCGCAGGCGCTCCGGCGGAATGGCGTGCCGGGCCACGTCAGTAGCCTCGCGAATTGTTTTGCATGGTGCCTCCCGTAGTCATGTCTCCCCCCTTGGGCATCAATACTATACCCGAGCGGCTTCCTGCGTCTCCTGACGGGCGCTCGACTCGGCGAAACTGATCCAGGCCTCGGCGCTTGCTCCGGGCTTCTCGATCATCGGCAGGTGCCCGGTCGCGGGCAGCAACAGCGTGCGTGCCTGGGGCATGCGTTCGGCGAGAAGATTGAGCCCGCCGGGGTGCAAGACCTGGTCGGCCTGGCCCCAGACGATCAGCGTGGGCAGGTCCAGCCCCGAAGCGATTTCCTCCAGCGGGGTCGAGCGAAATCGGATCGCTTCGAAAATCCCGGCCGCCCGGTCGGCATGGCGGCCGGCCCGGTCGGCCAGTTCTCGCGCCAGCGGTCGGGGTAGCCAGGGTGGCCGCACGAAACAGTAGTCCATCAGTCGATCGAAATCGCGGCGGTCGCGAACGACCAGCGCATTGTGCCCGCCCGCGTAGACCACCTCGAACAGCGGCGAAAGCGGTACGTTCTGCAAGCCGCCGGGGTTGAGCAGCCAGAGTGCACGCACCCGTTGCGGGGCGTTTCTGGCAACGGCGCAGGCGATATAGCCGCCCATGGAGCTGCCGCCGAGGTAGAAGCGCTCGATACCGAGGTGGTCGAGCAGGGCGAGAACGCGGTCGGCCTGGGCTTCGATGCTGTAGTCGAGTTCCCGTTCGAAACGGGTCTGGCCGAATCCGGGCAGATCGGGGGCAATGATTCGAAAATGCTTGCCGAGGCGACGCGAGACGCGTGCGAAGTGATAGCCATCGCCGTTGAATCCGTGCAGCAGCACCAGCGGTTCGCCGTGGCCCCCCTCGAGCAGGTGCCAGTCGATACCGTCGCAGTCGACGCGGCGCATGCGCAGCCGGCCCTGCTGGCGCTCGGCCGCCATGAACAAACGCGCCAGCGGCTTCGGCCAGACCAGCCAGAATATGGCCCAGACAACCCCTACGGCGCCGAGCACGATCAGCCAGTTCGTCATGACAACGCTTCAGTCCCTCCCGCGGTCTCGCCACCGAGGATACCGCATCGCTGCCGGCAATTCCCCGGCACGGCCTTCCGTTCGGGCCGTTAGAATAACCGGTTGTCGGATCACGCTTGCCCGCTCGTCATGCCCCTGATGATTCTCGCCATGGTGCTGGTCGTCGCCAGCGCCAACTATCTCGTCCAGTTTCCGCTCAACGACTGGTTGACCTGGGGCGCCTTGACCTATCCGGTTTCCTACTTCGTCACCGACCTGACCAACCGCCGCTACGGGACCGTCCCGGCCCGCCGGGTCGTGTATGTCGGTTTTGCATTGGCCGTGGTCGCCTCGATCTGGCTGGCCAGCCCCCGCATCGCGCTGGCTTCGGGCGCCGCGTTCCTGGTCTCGCAGCTGATGGACGTCGCCATCTTCGATCGCCTGCGTGGCCGTGCGTGGTGGCAGCCGCCTTTGTTCTCGAGCGTCGTCGGTTCGTTGGTCGATACGGCCCTGTTCTTCGCCCTGGCCTTCTATGGCACGAGCATGCCCTGGGTGACGCTGGCGATTGGCGATTACGGCGTGAAAGTGGCCATCGCGGCGCTGCTGCTGCTTCCCTGGCGCGTGGTCTCGCGGCGTGGGTGAGTTCTTCTCCGTCGCCTGCGCGGCCTGCTGGGCGCTGGCCGTGGTGCTGTTCCGACGGTCGGGCGAGAGCCTGCCGGCGTTCGAACTCAACCTGTTCAAGAACGTTCTCGCCTCGGTGCTGATGGTGCCGACGATCCTGCTCGTCGAGGGTGCGGCCTGGCCGGGTTATTCGGGAGGTGAGTGGCTGGTGGTGTTGATTTCGGGCGTGGTCGGTATTGCCGTGGCCGATACCTGGTATCTGCGCGCGCTCAACCTGATGGGCGCTTCGCGCACCGGCGTGGTGGCCAGCCTCTACTCCCCGTTCGTCATCCTGATGTCGATCCTGTTCCTGGGCGAGGCGCTGATCTGGTGGCAGTATTTCGGCTTCGTGCTGGTGCTCGGCGGTATCCTGCTGGTGACCTGGCGTCAGAATCGCCGTGACGTGTCCCTGCGCGCGATCCGACTGGGCGTTGCGTTCGGATCCGGGGCGGTGCTGATGATGGCGGCCGGCATCGTGATGGTCAAGCCGGTGCTCGAGACTCAGTCCTTCATGTGGACCATGGGCGTGAGACTGGCTGCGGGAACGCTGGGCATGCTGCTGTTTCTTCACGCGACCGGGGGCTGGGCGCGCGCGATGGCCCACTATCGGTCCTCGCAACCGTGGGTGACGATCGTTGTCGGCAGCCTGCTGGGCAGCTACGTATCGATGATGCTCTGGCTGGCCGGCTACAAGCTCACGCTGGCCTCGGTGGCATCCGTGCTCAACGAAACCGCCGCGGCCTTCATCGTGCTGTTCGCCTGGCTGTTCCTCGACGAGGAGATGAACTGGCGCCGCGTGGCGGGGATCGGTCTGACGTTCTCCGGCGTGGGGCTGATGGTGGCGTTCTGAGCGGACGGAGGTGCCGCGGATGGAGGGTCGGGGTCGACGTCGGTCGGGGATGCGACCCCGACCGACGCGGGCCTTCGTTGGGTGGGGTGGTTCACCCCTCCGGCTG
>CAZSGS010000061.1:0-10664 GCA_964606365.1 uncultured Wenzhouxiangella sp.
ATGCACCGGCCCTCAAGCGCGCGGAGATCGGGGTTGCCATGGGGATCAATGGCACGGCGGTCGCCAGGGAAGCGGCAGATATCGTTCTCGCCGACGATAACTTTGCCACCATCAGCGCGGCCGTGGAGGAGGGCCGGCGAGTCTATGACAACCTCGCCAAGTCCCTGGCGTTCGTTCTGCCCACCAGCCTGGGACAAGCGATGATCATTCTGGTTGCCGTGCTGTTCTTTCCCGTTGCCGATGGCCGCTTGTTGATGCCGGTCGAGCCGGTGCAGATTCTCTGGGTGAACCTGGTGGTGGCCATCGCGCTGGCGCTGCCCCTGGCGCTGGAAGCCCGCGAGCCGGGGCTGATGCAGCGCCCGCCACGGCCTCCGAACGAGCCGCTGCTGAATTCCTTCCTGGTACTTCGTACATTCCTGGTTGCCGCACTGATGACGGCCGGCGCGGTCTGGCTGTTCTTTCGCGAGTACCATGCCGATCTGCTGGCAGGCATACCCGCCGATGAGGCGCGCGGTGCGGCGCAGACGGTGGCGGTGACCACCATCATCCTGTTTCAGATGCTCTATTTGCTCAATTGCCGTTCACTGACCCAGGTCTTCTGGCGCATGGGCCTGTTCAGCAACGGCTGGATCTATGCCGGCATGCTGGCAGTCCTGGTGTTGCAACTGGGCTTCGTCTATCTGGCACCCTTCAACGAACTGTTCCATTCCCGACCCCTGGATGCAGTCGACTGGAGCCTGTCGGCTGCCGTGGCAGTGGCGGGATTCTTCATCATATCGATCGAAAAGCGGTACTGGCGCAGAAAGGCGAATGTTACCCCCGAGACCGCCGGTGAACCTTGATGAATACATGCAACTGCGTCTGACGCGCCCGGCATGAGCAGTCCCGGGATTCCCGGGCGGGGGATGTTGCTCGGCAGCCTTTCGGCAAGTACCGCTGCACCGGCAGGACCAGGCCGCGGGCATGATGCGCGCCGGCCATCCGGCCATGCCGGGATCGTGTTCGCCGTAGGCTTCGAGGGCCGACAGGACCGAGCGGTGGTCGCTCGGATCGCACAGCTGAACTCGGGTCCGCGCCGCCGCCGGTGACGACCCTGCCGCTCCCGCTTCCCCTTATCGGTACCTCGACAGTCCGGCCTCCAGGATCTTTCTGAGCAGGTCGGCGTAGCTGTAGCCCGCCCACTCGGCCGACTTGGCCATTCGCCCGTCGTGATGCCAGGTGGGATTGGGGTTGGGGTCGAGCAGACGGAACCGGCCGTCCGTGCCGGCCCGGAAATCGATGCGGGCGTAGTCGCGGCACCGCAGGCGCTCGAACAGCAGCCTGCAGGTCTTTTCGAGCCAATCGAGGGTTTCCGCGTCGAGTTTGCTCTCGTGGTGCGTAAGCTGGTCGTAGTAGCGTGACTCCGGCTCGAACTTGGCGCCGTAGGTGAAGATGGGCGGCAGGTCGGAGTCCAGCCCGGAGTAGTCGATTTCGGCCGGCGGCAGGATTTCCAGGCCGGTTTCCGGGTTGCCGATCACCGACACGGTCAGTTCACGGCCGGTCAGGAATTCCTGCACCACGGCTTCCGGCGGCGAGATATTGTCCGCCATCCAGTCGAGGTGTTCCCGCGCTTCCTTCTCGTCGTTGACCACGCAGTTTCGGGTGACCCCATAGCTGCCGCCGCCCACGTTGGGCTTGATGAGCACCGGGTAGTCATCGGGCAGGCGGAAGGGTCGCGTCGTCAGGTCCACCAGGTATTCCCGGGGCACCGGTATGCCCATTCGATCGGCCAGTGCCGAGATCAGGAACTTGTCGCCGCAGGTGTCGATGGCCACCGCCGAGGAGCCCGTGACGGGCACGCGCAGGATCTCGCACAGCGAAGGCACGTTGCTGATGAAGTCCTCGTTGTGAAACCCCGTGTCGCAGAAATTGAGGGCGATGTCGAACACGCCGGCCCGGAGCTGGTCGATCATACGCGGATGGTCATCCAGGATGGTGACGTCATACCCCTCCAGGCTAATCAGGGCTTCTTCCACGCAGCACGCGGCCTCGATGTCGGCGTCGCCGAGCCAGCCGCCCGGCGCGAAGGCGTAGGGCAGCCGGGGATCCGGCAGGAGAACCGCGACCTTGACGGGGCCGCCGCCGCGGCCGGTTGGTGTTTCGATCTGCGTTTGCTCAGCCATGGTCCCTCCAGGTCATCTGGACAGCAATTTCATCAGGCACCTTTTTCGTGCCGGGTCAGTATGGTGGCGAAACGATATTTCAGCGCGCCCATCTGAAACGGCGCGATATGCCGCTGCGCAAAAAGGTGCTTGTCCCGAATAAGCACATTTACCGTGTTGTTGGTGCCTTCCATGTAGGGGGAATGGGTTTCGTACTTGTTCTCGACGCAATCATTCTTCTGTACGTGTTCCCAGTAGGGGTCGAAGGCCTGGAAGACGCCGTCCCGATAGTCGTTGATGAGGATGGAGTGGGCCCCCGCCTTGATGTCGCACACGGCAACCTGGTTCGTGTAATCCAGTTTCTTGATGGCGCCCGGAACGTCCTTGCCGTTGACGTAGCTGATATCCAGGCCGGTGCAGACGCCAACGGCCGACACGATGGCCTCGTATTCACGCACCTGCTTGTTGGTGTAGTAAAAGACGCCGTCTTCGCCGAGCAGGTCGTGAAGCACGTTATAGGCCAGATAGGACACACGCTTGCCCGGGTACAGACAGAGAATGCCGTTGATCATCGAAGTCACCCAGCACGACGACGACAAGGGTTGGTAGTTCAAGGGGTAAATTGCCATGCTTGTTCGATTCTCCGGCTTGTGTCAGTTTGATTGTGTCGTCAGCGCCTGGGCCGCGATCCGGTCTTGTTGGATGCCGCTGCTGGAACAGAGGCCACGGGAGCTGCTATTCAGGCATTCAGCTGACCGAATGACGTTCGTTGCGCATTGCTTGCTCCGGGCTCTCCCCGGAGGTGCGTAATTCGTCGACCGGAATTTCCAGCAGACGTTCGGTCGCCTTGACAAGTGTGCGTGCGACCCGGTAGGTGGCCTCGAGCGAGACAGACTCGTTGGGAGCGTGCGCCAGCTCGATTTCTCCCGGCCCGTAGATCACCGTGGGAACGCCGGCCAGCCGGACCCAGCCCGACATGTCGCAGCCGTAGGGCGCGGCCGCGATGGTGGGGTTCTTGCGAAACTCTTCCTCGGCCGATTCGACCAGGGAGGTGACCAGCGGATGATCCTCTCTGGTCATTGCCGAGCCGAATCCTGAAGCCAGGCGCTGAATCCTTGGCGGGTTCTCGCTCAGCCAGGGATCGTCCCGGGTGAACTCCTCGATCGTATTCCGGAACCGCTCTTCGGCCTGGTCGATGGTTTCTTCGAGCGATATGCCGACGCGCACCTGCGCTTCGAGGGAATCCATGACGCTCGACGACCACAATCCGCCGTTGATAGTGCCTACATTGGTGGCGTAAGGCAGTGGATGGAGGCGCATCAGGGGGTGGGTCACATTTTCGTTGAGCCGGCGCTCGTCCTCGCGCATGGCCTTGTAGACGGTCAGGAAATGATCGAGGGCGCTTTCGCCCATCAGGCGCTTGCTGGCATGGGCCGAGCGACCGGGCACCTGCACCTTCAGCGACATGGCGCCGGCATGGGCAATCACCAGCTCCGGCACGCCATTCGCGCCGGTGGTTGGTTCGGGAATGATGGCGGCGTGCGCATCCCAGCCGCCACGGATGGCCGCCAGGGTTCCCAGGCCGCTGTCCTCTTCGGCAGGCACCGCCGCGAAGATGATGCGGCCGGGGAAGTTGCGCCCGCTTTCGGCAAAGGCCTCGAATACGGCCATGGCCGCGGCCAGTCCGGACTTCATGTCGGACGACCCGCAGCCGTAGATACGGTCGCCCCGGCTGATTCCGGAAAACGGCTCGTCACTCCAACGATCGTAGTCGCCCGGCGGAACCACATCGACGTGGCCGGTCAGCAGGATCGAGGGGCCGGGTTGATCACCGCGCAGCACACCCACGACGACCGGCGCCCAGGCCCGCTCGACCTCGTGGCCCGGGTATCGCGGATCGCGCTGGAGCGAGGCTATGCCGTCGTTCCAGTAGTCGATTTCGGCATCGAACTGCTGAAGCCAGTTGGCGATATGCGAGACGATGTTGTCTTCTGCGCCGGTCAGCGAGGGGATGCGGATGAGCGAGACCAGGTTTTCCCTGATTCGGTCGATATCGACCAGCGAAGCCCTTCTGACCATGAGTTCGTCCTCCGTGAAATGGGACTATAGCCTTGACTATCTTGCCCGATTGATGGGAATAAGATAACCGGGATCGCTGAAGAGTGCTAATGAGGGTCGAGTTTCAGGCAGATCGATTCGGCAGGGCTTGACTCGACAAGAAGTGCTGCCCCACGTCTTGAATTGAAGCAATTGGCCCATCCAGGGCGTCAGAGGAATGGAGGAAAAGCGCAATATCGCCGTCATCGGCCTGGACGATTTCAACCGCGAACTGCTCCGCGCATTCCGGGGAGCGAAGGATTATCGTTTTCACGGCATCATTCCCCAAGGAACCTCTGAACAACTCTGCGCGGGCGCCGCAGCCGCCGTGTCGGCACCTTGTCCGGACGAAGGATTCACACTGCCCGGGACTTGTTGTCGTTGTGGCTGGTAACATTCAGGTTTGCACGCCGCGACGGTCGAAGGTTGTCAATGAAAACGGTGAAGCGATTTCCGTACCGCGTTCGAAAAGTCGAGAATCTCTGGATTCCCATGCCGGATGGCGTCCGCCTCGCCGCGCGGGCCTGGATTCCGCGCACGGCCGATGACGATCCCGTACCCGCCGTCCTGGAGTACATCCCGTATCGCAAGCGCGACTTCACCCGTCTTCGTGACGACGTGATGCACGCCTGGTTCGCCGGCCACGGTTACGCGTGCGTGCGCGTCGATCTGCGCGGCAGCGGGGATTCGGAAGGGCTGCTCACCGACGAGTACCTGGCACAGGAACTCGAAGACGGCGAAGCCATTATCCACTGGCTGGCGAAACAGCCCTGGTGCAGCGGCCGCGTCGGCATGATCGGCATCTCCTGGGGCGGCTTCAACGGGCTGCAGATCGCGGAGCGCCAGCCTGCTCCGCTGAAGGCCATCATCACGGCCTGTTCCACGGACGATCGCTACACCGACGACATTCACTACATGGGCGGATGCCTGCTCGGTGACAACCTGTCGTGGGCGTCCACCATGTATAGCCACAACGCCCTGCCCCCCGACCCCCACCTGCAGCCCGATTGGCGCCGCCACTGGCACGATCGCATGGAAGGCAGCGGCTATTGGCTGGAGGCGTGGCTGGCCCACCAGCACCGTGATGACTACTGGCGGCATGGCTCGGTGAACGAAAACTACGAACGGATCCAGATACCGGTCATGGCCGTCTCCGGCTGGGCCGACGGCTACTCCAATGCCGTCTTTCGCCTGCTGGAGAACCTCAGCGCACCGCGCATGGGGCTTGTCGGCCCGTGGGGGCACAAGTATCCGCACCAGGGGCGTCCCGGGCCGGCCATTGACTTTCTTTCCGAGGCCCTGCGCTGGTGGGACCGCTGGCTCAAGGATATCGAAAGCGGCATCGAACAGGAGCCCATGCTGCGCACCTGGATGCAGGACAGCGCGCCGCCCAATACGCAGCGGCGCGAGCATGCCGGGCGTTGGGTGGGCGAATCCGTCTGGCCCTCGCCGCGCGTGCGCATGGTTCGACACCCGTTGCGTCGCGGCCGCATCGGCGGGTCGGAAAGCGGCGAGGGCCGCGGCAAGCTCAAGCTCCAGTCACCGCTGTCGGTCGGCCTGTTCGCCGGGCGCTGGGCCTCGTTCACGGCAACCCCCGATCTGCCGCACGACCAGCGCGAGGAAGACGGCGGTGCCCTGGTATTCGACAGCAGGACGCTGAAAGCGCCCCTGGAAATCCTGGGCTCTCCGGTCGTCACCTTTCGAGTGAAGTCGGACCGACCCGTGGCCATGCTGGCGGTGCGGCTCTCCGAGGTGCGCCAGAACGAAGAAGCCACGCGCATCACCTACGGACTGCTGAACCTGACCCACCGCAACAGTCACGAGCATCCCGAGCCACTGGAACCCGGCAAGTACTACACCGTTCGCGTCACGTTGAACGAGGTGGCGCATCGCTTCTTCTCGGGGCATCGTGTGCGGCTGTCGGTATCGACTTCGTACTGGCCCCTGGCCTGGCCCTCACCCGAGCCGCCCCGGCTGGTCGTCGACGCGGCCGGCAGCTCCCTGGAACTTCCTGTTCGCGAATCCGACGACGCCGAAGGAGACAGTCTGGAGCTCGGCGCGCCGCAGGGTGCAGCTGAATCGGCGACGACGATGATCCGGCCCCGCGACTATGCCTGGACGGTGACGCGGGATCTGGTGGCAGATCATTCCGTGCTCGAGATTCGCAAGGACGAGGGTGAACTTCGCATCGACGACCTGGATCTGAATATGCATATACGGACCGTCGAGTGGTACAGCCACTCGGGCAACGACTACGGATCAGTGCGTGGTGAAACCGAGAACGTGCGCCGGCTCCAACGCGACGACTGGTCGGTCACCGTGCGGACGCGAACGGTGCTCACATCCGACGCCGGACATTTCCATCTGCGCGCCGAGATGGACGGCTACGAGGGCGACCGGCGCGTGCATTCGCAGAACATCGAGAAGAAGATCGACCGCGACCTGGTCTGAGTTGCATACCTGTCTTGGGACCTGCCGGCCCGGCACCGGCCCTGGTGCCGGGACTCAGACCAGGATATTGCCCCAGCTGTTCGGCAGCACATCCTCGAAACGGAAGTCCAGCACGTCCATGATATTGCGGAACTTGACGTGCAGTTCCTGCTCGTTCTCCGCCCCGATGAAGATGTCACCGATCTCGAAGCTGTAGCTGTCCTGGCCCTTCAGCTCGGATAGCCGCTTGCCCTCCTCCACGGCGATATCGACCAGAAGCTCGGGGTAGATGCGCTGCAGTGCGGCGATCTGCTCCTTCGAGGGCGTATGGGTTACCACCGTGTCGCCGAACACGCGCGGCATGAATTTTCCGGCCATTGGATAGCGGCCCTCATGACGAGGGAAATCGGGTTTCTTCCCAAGCGCCACATCGATGGCGACCTCGTGGTGTGAGGCGCCGGTAGCAATCCGGAAGATGGGGCAGTGGGACTTGGAAATGCGCGGGTTGATCTCCAACAACCAGATCTTGTCCTGGTACTCATCCCAGAAGAACTCCAGGTTGAACGGGGTACTGTCGAGCCCGATGTGTTTCAGGATCGTGTCGGCGTGTTGCTTCATGCGTTCCTGGACTCCCTCGGGAAGTTGCGAGGGGTACTGGTAACTGAAGAAACTGACCTGGTTGGAGGTTCTCAAGGAGTCGATGATCGCGTATACCGTGGTCTCACCGTTGTGGACGTAGCCCTCCAGCGTGCAAAGCTTGCCGCCGATAATGGCCTCGGCGATGCAAGTCGCGCCGTCGCCATAGTCGGGCAGTGCTGGCCGGTTCTCGCAGTACTGCAGGATGTTGTTGAACGGCTCCGAGAAGATCCCGATCTTCTCCCGGATGGTCTTCATGGCCTCGATGTACTGACCCTCGTTCTCGATTCGGAACCCGAGATAGGAAGAGAACGAGACGCTGGGCTTGAGCCAGAAGGGGTAGTCCATGTCGAGATCGGCTACGGGATCGTCGCTGAATGGATCCAGTCCCTGAAAATCGGGCGTGCACTCGGGCAGTGCTTCCCAGCTCGCGCGCCGGTTCCAGTACTTGTGCTCGCAGTACAGCACGCTCTCCAGGGTCGGCGTCGGCAGATCGTGCTCACGCCGAAGGATCGGCAGCATGGATGTCGTGGGGAAATCCCAGTGGCCGATGACGGCGTCCACGGCGGGTGCTTCCTTGAGGGTCTGCCGCGCCTCGCCCATGATCTCGTCCATCGGGTAGGACTCGGGAAGTACCATCGTGTCGTAATCGACGAGACCGTGAAATTCGTATCCCGATGCGCCCCGAATCGTCTGTAGCTCCTTCAGATTCAAATCGTCGAGCCCGATCACGAATATATGCTTCGTCATTGTGTGACCTCTGTATTCTTTTACCAGGGATAGGCCTCTAGTGTACCCCGTCACTCATTGTGTCCCTGATCGAATGCGCCTAAAACCGAATCCGCAGCGCACGCCAAGCCCATGGTTCGAATCAGGCTGGCTCGCTCCTGGACGCAGGCCAGCCGCTATGCACAACCTTACAAGCCTGGAGTCACCTCCCATCGATCGATGAAGATCCGGTCCAGAGCGGCTTGATCCAGATACAGTCCGTAGTCCACCCAGTCGGAAACCGTGTTCCCAAGCCCACCAGGATTGGTCGTCTCATGATAGGGGCCGGACGCATCGCCCCACCAGTTGTAGCGGGCATCGATGGTAATGGTGTCGGTCGTGTTCTGAACGCCGGCTGTGGTGTTGCCGAAGATATCGTTGGCCTGATCTTGAGAGCCGCCGATTACCGGGTTGGCCGAGCCGGCACAAAGGATACCAACATCGTTGTCGTAAATCATATTTCTGGCCAAAAGCGGCGTGCTTTCCGCGCCAGAGACATAGATGCCCAGGACGCCGTTGTCACTCACCCTGTTGTTATGCGCAGGACTGGTGGTGCGAACCATGTAAAAGCCATTGTCACCAGAATTTCGTACTGTGTTGGAAGACAACTTCACCGCATCGGTCGTGTCTTGCACCATAATTCCTTGGGTCGCGCTACCCTCGATGACATTTCCGGAAATGTTGGCGCTGATCAGGGCGCCGTTGATCAGCATTCCGGCCTGGCCACTGTTCTGGATATGATTTCCTGAAATGGCAAGCTGATTGTTGCCAACAGCGTAGATGCCGTGAGTTTGAGCATCGATGATCCGGTTGTCGAGAAAACTGATCAGGCCACTGTTGTCGCGAAGGAAAACAGCCTCCGTGTTGACCGTCTGGTCGATTGTGTTGCCTTCGACAAGGTGGCTGGAGGTCGTGTCCCTGAAGGCCAGAGCGCGGCGTGACGTGTAACGGATGGCCGAGTCGATCAGGCTGAGCGTTCCGGCACCATTTTTATGAATCGCTGCCTCATCGATGTACTGGACATAGCGGCCACCGTAGCGAACCTCGATGCTCTCCAATGAAGCATTGCCATCATTGCGTATGTAGATACCGGTCCACCAACCGGGTTCCGGATCGGTTGCATTCCCATCACCATTCGAATCGCCGCCTGCGCTGTCATCCCTGATATCGGTAAATATGATCTCATCGCCGAGGGTGGCCTGTGCGAGCAGGGCGCCAACTATGCTCAAGCCATTTCGGTCGTCAAACTTGACGACCGTGCCAGGCTGGATAGTCAGCGTCACGCCTGCGCCAACCACTACGTCTTCAAGAACGTGATAAACCGGATCCGACCAAGTCGTATCTTCGGTAATTTGTCCGCCTACTTCGGTGGCTGCCAAGGCCATTTCTGCCAGAAGAAACGATGCGGCCAGCACACCCGAGAATCGAGCAGTCATGTTTGCCTTCCTCCTTCTCAAGAAATCTCCTTTCAATTATAGGAGTCAGCCGGTCGTGGCCAGTTGATCTTGATCAATCTACGAAAGTGGTCGGCGAGCCTTCGAGGTCGGCTTGCGGCAGATAGTCGCGGTAAATTTCGGTGAAAGTGCCGTCCCGCTTCATTTCATCGAGAGTGTTGCGCCAGGCGCTGACCCGTGCCTGGGGTGTGCCTTTCGACATGGCAATGTAGAACTCGGTCTGGGTGACGGTCAGCACGGGCACCAGATCGCCCATTTCATAGCCCGCCTCCTCGACGATCTCCGGCACGGTCACGTCGGTGAAGATCGAGAGCTCGACCTCGCCGTTCATAAGCTGGCGGACGTTTTCGGTGGGCTCTGGCGAGCTCAGCAGGTTGGTGAAACCCTCGCGCTGCAGATGCTGCTCGGTGAACCAACCCGTTGTAGTTGCAATCGCCGCGACCTCACGGGCGTCGTCGAGGCTGTCCATGTCGACCTTCGAGCCCTCCTTTGCATAGAAAATGGCCTTGTTCTGACCCACGGGCCCCACCCAGTGGAACAGATCTTCACGCTCGGGCGTGCGCTCGGCGCTGAACAGCACCACATTGGGATGGAGCTTGGCCATTTCGTAGGCATTGTTCCAGGATGTCAGTCGGATACTGCCCGCCTCATCGAGTCGGTCGGTGATTTCGCGGACCATATCGGTGACAAAACCGGCCGGCGCGCCCTCGCGCATGAACGTGACGGGCGGATACTGCTCGGTGACGAGCTGGAGCACACCGGGCGGCATCGCCCCCGGTAGCCATTCGGCGTAGAGATCCTGGAACTCCCCTTCGCGCTTCATCGCGTTCAATCCCTGCTGCCAGCGATCGACCAGTTCTTCGGACGTCCCCGGCGAGAATGCGACGTAGGCCAGGTCCGTGGAGACCGTGAAGGCGTTCCGGACGTCGGCCATGCTGGCATCGACTTCCTGCAGCAGCGCGGGCATGGCAGTGTTGCTGCCCACGAACAGATCGGCTTCGCCGGTCAGCAGTTTGCGGATCGCGGTCCGCTTATCGGGATAGCTGTGGAGGTTGTCGAAGCCCGCCGTCTCCAGAACTTGCTCAGAGTAATAGTCGGCCACCGTGGCGATGCTTTCGGCCTGGCGAGCGTCCTTGAT
>CAZSGS010000062.1:0-8371 GCA_964606365.1 uncultured Wenzhouxiangella sp.
CGAATAAAGCCTTGCGAGCGCAGCCGTCGCCCGTGTTGCGATTGCTTGACGTAGCACCCACTACGCCGGCGCAATCGCGCCTTGCAGATGGCCCCTGAGGCGCTCGCTACAAGTCACAACATGAGTGACGGGGTACACTAATCACCTCCTACCAGTACGTGCCGTGGCGAACAGACGGGCACTGATTCGAGAGCGAGCATGGGGTGACGCAGGGATGCTGAAACACCCGCCCATTCGGCGGGGTCGGCCACCTGCCCGGAGACCCCACGACATGTCGCCTCGCGCCCCAGCCACCAATCATCTGATCGACCGGCTGCCTACCCCCGATGCCCAGTCGCTGCTGGCCGATTGCCGCACGCTCGACCTCGCGTTCGATCTCGAACTCAACCAGGCCGGATCCCCGATTTCCAAGGTCTTGTTTCCCACCACGGCCATCATCTCGGCCACGGCCAAGGTCGGCGGCCATAAGCCGCTGGAGATGGGGATGATCGGCTACGAGGGCATGCTCGGCGCCTCGCTGGCCCTGGGTGTCCACCGTCATTCCATGCGAGCGGTGGTCCAGGGAGCCGGTCGGGCACTCGAGTTGCCGGCTGCGGATTTCCAACGCCATCTCGAGGACAGCCCCGCTCTGCGGCAGACGGTTCACGGCTACCTTTTCGTGCTGGCCGAGCAACTGGCCCAGACCGCCACCTGCAACGCCTTCCACGAAGTCGCGGCCCGCCTGGCGCGCTGGCTGCTGATGATGGACGACCGCGCCCGGGGCGCACCCCTGGTCCTGACCCACCTGTTCCTGGCGAACATGCTCGGCGTGCGCCGCAGCGCCGTCACCATCGCCGCCGGGCAGATGCAGGAGAAGAAGATGATCCGCTACAGCCGTGGGCACATCCAGGTACTCTCGCGCCCCGGCCTGGAGTCGGCCGCCTGCGAGTGCTATCCGGCCGGCAAAGCCACATACGAGCGTCAGTTCAGCGTCGATTGAAACAACTCAGCTTCGTGCGCTGGCGTACCGACAGCACTACACCCCGGGGCTTAAGTTCAAGGGCCTGCCGTGGCAGCGCTTCTCCGATCCGTCGGGAACGGTCTGACCAGGGTCCCGTGGCGCTCGACACCGTTGCCACGCAACGCACACCTTTCCGGAGCATGCAAATGCCACATCCAAACGGATCAAGCCTGAATCAGCTCTTGAAGTCAGCCGCGATCCCGGCTGTTTCCCTGTTGTTGCTCGGCGCCTGCGCTTCCACACCCCAGCCGCCCACAGAATCCCTCACTGATGCGCGCCAGGCGATCGCCAACGCCGAACAATCGGACGCGCGCCAATACGCAAGCGCCGAACTCGACGAGGCTCAGCGGCAACTGTCCATGGCCGAGCGCGAAGTCGGCCTGGAACGCATGGCCGAGGCGGATCGTTTTGCCAGGCAATCGCAGATCGCGGCCGAGCTGGCATTGGCGAGAACCGATTCCGCCAAAGCGACGGAGATCAACCACGAAATGCGCCGCAGCACCGAAGCGCTGCTTGAAGAAATGCGCCGCACTGGAGACGGACGATGACACTGGTTATGACAAGCGTGAAACACAGCAACTGGACGCGGGGCATGCGAATTGCCGCCTTGGCAGCAGCGACACTGCTGGCGGCGGCGTGCGCCACGACGCCTTCGGCTCCTCCGGGCTCGATCGAAGTGCGCGAGAAGTTGAGTGCGCTTCAGAACGACCCCAATCTGGCACAGCATGCGCGTGTCGAGATCCGGGAAGCCGAAGAGGCCGTTCGAATCGCGGAGCAGTCGTTGTCCGACTCCACCGATTCCGTTCTGGCCGCGCACCGCGTGTACCTGGCGGACCACAAGGTGGAAATCGCCAGGGCCAGGGCAACAACCCGCTACGCCGAAGAGCAGCGCAAGTTGCTCGGGGAGGAGCGTGAGCGAGCGCGTCTTGCGGCTCGAACACGAGAAGCGGACCAGGCACACGCCGATGCACAGCATGCTCGCGGTGAGGCCGACAGAGCCCGCACCTATGCGCAACGCGCCCGTTCTGAAGCGGACCGCGCTCAGACCGACGCGCAGTTCGCTCGTGAGGAAGCCGAAAGCGCAAGACGCGCCGCCGACACAGCACGCACGGCTGAAACCGAATCCGAAGCTGCCGCTGCACGGCGGGCCGCCGAGATGCAGCGCCAGATCGACATGCTGGAGGCGGAAATCACGAGCCGCGGACTTGTCCTGACCCTGAGCGATGTGCTTTTTGCCACTGCCAGCGCGGAGCTGCAGGCCGGCGCCCACGTCAACCTCGACAAGCTGGTCAACTTTCTGAATCAGTACCCCGAACAGGGCGTCCATGTCGAAGGCCACACCGACAACGTCGGCGCGATTGAATACAACCGCGACCTCTCCCAACGCCGCGCAGACTCATTGAGGCATTTCCTGACTCAACAGGGCATCGCGTCGGGGCGGATCACCACGGCTGGAATCGGCATGGATCGACCGGTGGCATCCAACGCCTCGGCGACCGGTCGCCAGATGAATCGCCGCGTGGAAATCATTATCGAAAACCCGTCCGGCCCGCAGGCTTCAATCGGCCCGAATTGAGGCGCCGCTGACCGAACGGGCAGGCTCCCGTCCAACCCGCCTCTCCCGGCCGCGCTGCGCTCGTGCCGGGAGTCCATATTGATGTTGTATCCCGACTCTCTGGAGGAATTTCTGAATGTCCCTTATCAATCTGATCATTACACTGGTTGTCGTTGGCGTGCTGTTATGGCTGATCAATGCCTTCATACCCATGCAGGCCACAATGAAGAAGATCCTCAACGTGGTCGTCATCATCGTCGTCGTCATCTGGCTGCTTTCCGCCTTCGGCGTGATCGACTCGCTGTCGGGACTTCGCATCGGATAGCCGGTCTTGGCAAGGCACGTCGATTCATTCTCCATGCAGAAACCCTGGCTGCTCGCGCGGCCAGGGCCACGTCCGGCCGTTGCGTTTCGGTCAAGCGGATCTTGAGTCAACCTTGATCCAGGTCGCCAATCGGCGCCTTCGGTGGCACGATTACTTGCTCCAACGGCTCCTGCGATTCGAATTTCGGATAGGGCGGCCCCCGACGGCAGTAGGGAGAATGCGAACAGACCGGCGCACCGAAGGCACGTGCCACCCCATCCGCCCAGCGGTCGTCGGCCCAGTTCGGGTCGCCGTAGTAGTGGCCGATAGCGTGCGCCATCTCATGCGCCATCACGTAGTAGTAGCGCCCGTGCAACCAGGGTTCAGGCCACTGGTCCGAGTAGATTCGGTCGTGATTGATGCTGATATACGGCCCCTCGCCCTCCGGACACGTCCGGTAGGGGCAGGTAATGCCCCAGTGGCGTGAGTCCTCCAGGCTGCGCAGACCTTCACCGTCACACAGCTTGCGCCAGTGACCGCCGAACCACCACGGCGTGAACCATGCCCGGGCATGGTCCGGACCGAAGTGATCGAACGTGTATTCCCAGACTGAATTGGCTGCTGCCCAACAGCGCTGCCGGGCCACGTCGTCGGGAAACTGCCCGGCCGCCCGCAGCAGGTTCTGCTCCAGGTAGGAACGGGCCGGGAACTCCTGACCGGCATGGGCTGCCGACACCACCCAGACCAGCACCAACACCAGGCCACTGAACCGCATGCGCACGCTCCTGATACCTTTTCTCCCGAGTGGAGAAAAACCATCCTGTGTCAATTACCTGATCGCATCGTCCACCGTCTCCGGTGCCGACGTCAAGGTTTCTCAGTGACCCATGGGCGGATCAGGCGAACTGCTTCACGCTCTTGTGTGCGGAACCGGCCATCGATCACTGACCGGCAAGTGGGCACGAGTCAAGGCACCGACCAGCGCGCCACATATCCACGCGCATCGACGTGGACGAAGGGTCCGCGATGCGGCCGCGGCCCATACAGCCCCAGACCGCCGTGCAGGCTCTGGTATTCCCGGCTCCGGTAAATGTCATCGATGACTTGCAGCAGGATTCCGGCATCATTGACATCGCTTTGGCCATCGCCATCGAGATCGTCCATGTAGCCGTTGCCGTCGGTATCGATGAAAATGTCGGCGGCGCCGCCCCAAACGTGGCGTGAATTGGGAACATTGCCTATCGATCGGTTGTACCAGGGCGTACGGTATCCGCTCATGACGTGAAAGCTGTCAGACCGTACGCCCCGCCGATTGACTTCGGCCAGGACGATTTCCAGCTTGGTGACCAGGTCCTCGCGCAGGACGAGGTACTTGGGCCAGTGGTCGGGCTGTTGCTTGCACAGGAACTGGCCGAGGGTGAAGTGCGGCGACACGGCCAGATCAACCAGTTCCGGGGTGACCCGCACAAAGGCGGTTGGTGGCTGGTAGATCGGGTTGCCGTGCAGCGCCCGCTCCGGATACGAACCAATACGGTACCCATCGAGGTATTCGTTGCGGACCTCCGCGGCCGGCACCCCGACGAGCACGTTCAACGTCATGGCCGCATGCCCCCGGGGGTCGACACGAATGGGGTACAACCCGGCCTTGCCGGGCGCGCGCCACAGCCACCGCAAGGGTGCGGGCGAGACCAGCTCACCATCGGAAACTTCGATATCGACGTTCGTGCCGGCATCGACGTGAGCCCGGATTTCGTACTCCTTGCCCGGCAGGACGAAGAAGGCGAATGTATGCCAGTCCACCCGTTTGCCGCTGAAGGTGATCTCGTAATCGAGCTGACCGGAATCGAAGGGACTCCCGGCGGCTGATGCGGCCAACGGCAGCAGAATCAGGAGCAGAATCTCCCTCAAGGGACTATCGACTGTCCCAGACTACTCGACCGAACGCCTGAGCCGATGGACTTGTTCAGCGCTTCGACCAGCAAGGCGTCACGCTTGTAGATATCTCGCCGGTATTGAACCAGGCCCTGGTCATCGAGCCACGCTGTCCAGTACAGCAGATGAACCGGCAACGGTCGGTCCAGGCGCACCGTGGTTTCCCGCCCGCTCTCCAGGATCTCGCCAAGCTGCTCCTCAGTCATGATCGATGCCCGCTCAGCCAGCAGCCAGCGTGTCAAACCCTCCGGATCCTCGACACGGATACAGCCCGAACTGAAGGCCCTTTCTTCCCTGGCAAACAGTCCGCGTGCCGGCGTGTCGTGCAGGTAGACACTGTGGTGATTGGGGAACATGAACTTGACGCTCCCCAGCGCGTTCTCCGGACCGGGGGACTGGCGCAGGCGGAAGGGGAAATTCCCCGCCGAAAGGGCCTGCCAGTCGACCGAAGACGGATCGATCCGCTGTTCCTCCTTGCCCCAGCCCTGCAGAACGGCGAATCCCATGCGCTCAAGGTAGTCGACATCGGCACGGATGCGCGGCAGCTGATCCTGCGAGGCCAGCTTGTGGGGCACTTCCCAGGAAGGATTGAGCACCAGGTAGGTCATGTTGCCGGTAAACACCGGGGTGCGGCGAAATGGCGTCCCAACGACCACCCGCCGGGTCAGTACGGGTTCATCGTCGTGCCAGACACTCATGCTGAAACCGGCGATATTGACCAGAACGTACTCTTCGCCCAGGTCGCGCGGTAGCCAGCGCCAGCGCTCCAGGTTGGCACGCAGCTGGTCAACCCGATCGTTCGGACTCGCATTGAGTGCGGCAAGCGTATCTGATCCGATGACCCCGTCCACTTCCAGGCCGTGCCTGCGCTGGAAGGCGCGCACGCCCGCTTCCAGCCGATCATCGTAGTCATCCGGAAGACGGAACTCGACCGACATCGGGTGATCCGATCGATCGCCGAGCACATCCAGGCGCCGACGGATGTCGGACAGGCGCGGGTCGCTGTCTCCAGGGTGAATCAGCGGCCCGTCTTCGATCGGCTGCCAATCGGCATCGGCAGCCAGTGCACGCTGCAGGCTCAGGGATTCCATCAAGGCCCGGTACTCCGGATAGCGCGGGGCAAGCGATTCGAAGATCCGCACCAGGTCGATTCGTTCTTCCGCCCTCAACTCGGCCAGGCGCCGCAGTAGATCCGGAAGCTCGCGCTGCATCATCCAGCCCGGATCGATGGTTTCCGGATCGACCCGACCGTGCACCAGATCATGGCCGAGGGCCAGCAGGGCGTCGCTGGCCAGCAGTTCGAAGTCCACCAGCGCCCCCCGATCGGGCCGTCGTCGACCCGCCCGCTGCGGCGTCTCGAGGTGCCCGGTCAGCGCGGCGCGATGATAATGCTCCGGCTCGAGCCCATGTCGGGCAGCGAGATCGATCGCATCGAGCAAGCCGCGCTGGAGCGGTAGCGGTCTGCCCCGACTGTCGAACCAGATCGGCTCCCAGCCGCGCCGCTCGTAGAGGGTTTGCAGTACGGGCGCGGCATACAGCGCCCACTCTCCCACGGCCAGCCGCCCGGGTTCATGCTGGACTTCCAGGCGATGACGCAGTTGCTCGCGCAGCGGCTGGTCGGCCATCACCAGCATTGAAGTCGCCAAAGCGCACAGCCCGGCCGGAACAACGGTGAGGAGACGATGCATGGATGATCGGCCTGTGCCCAGCGGGCTTGAACTCATTTGACGCCGGGCACATGAAATGATTCCCCGTCTGGTCATCATTCTGGACACCGCTGAAAGAAAGAAACCCTGGCCGCGCAACCGGCCAGGGTCTTCCCTGGTACTGCACTTGCCTGCTTCGATTCAGGTCGAACGCCGCAGGGACACCGCAGCCATCGCCAACATCATCAAGACAAACAGCGCAATCCCGCCCTGTGAAAAGATCGGCACGCTCAGCGTGCCAGCCCGAGAATTGGTGAACGTGCAGGTCACATTCTCCCCGGCCTCAAGGTCGATGGCAGTGACCGGGGAGCCGTCGTTGCAAGTGGCGCTGTCAATCTGCCAGCCAGCCGGGACGGTTTCACTCACCGCATAAGTGCCAGGTGATCGCGCTTCCACTACGAACTCACCGTGCATTAGGCTGAAGTTTCCGAGATCACCGGCAAAATCGAATGAGTCGCCCGTATCGGATGGCGTGGCCTGCTTGAGTACGGTGATCGTGCCGTCGTTCGCGCCGTCCTGCGTATTGATGAATACACAGGTGACGGTTTCGCCAGCATCGAGCACGAAATCGGCAGTCGCCGTACCGAGATCGCCGGTACTGTCGGCATCACTGCAGACAATGTCGGTCAGCTGCCACCCGGCCGGAACGGTTTCGGTCGCGCTGTAGTTGCCCGCCGCCAGATTGTCGACGACGATCTGCTCGCCATCGGTCAGGACGCCGAGGGCATCACCGGTATAGGAAAAGCTTTCAGGGCTGCCCTGGGGATTCGTACGCTTTTCGACGACGATACTGCCCGTGCCGGCTGCGGCACACTCCTGAGGAGCGGCAATGGCATTGTTGTCCGTCGTGACGCTCGAACCGTACGCGAGGGCCCGGCCTTCAAGCGATGCCGAATCGCCCAGCGTAATACTGAGGCCGGCGGCGGTGCCCCGAAATACGGTTCCCACAAAAGCGGAATTGGCGCCAATCGTGGTGCCGCCGGCAGGTGTCCAGAAGACGGAGTCCGAGCAGGCCCCATCGGCGGTTACGACGCTGGAATCGGCCCCAGAGTCTAGCGCACCATCAGGCCTGAAAATGTAGACGCCTTCGCCGGTCAGCGTGACCGTCGCGCCCGTGCCTATGCTCATTGCCCCGGTGCTCGAATAGCAGCCAGGCGGAAATTCCCCCGGCGTTCCGCCGCCGACACTGACCGTATCGAGCGCCACGGCGGCACCGAGCGAGGTGCAAGACTGAGCGTCCAACTCCGACCGGGCTGAGTCCTGGTCGAGGCCAACCTGGGCCGGGCACGGCGTCTCCACCGACCCGTCGACTGTGGGCGCGACGACCGGTCCGGTCGTGAAACAGACATCGCCGTCCACCACGGTCCCCGGGGTGGTATTGGTGAATGTTTCGGAAACGATCGCGAACGGACTCGTCGAGCCGAGATCCGGCGCGGTCTGAGCCCATGCGGGGGCAGCGAGTGCCAGCAGCGCTACACCGGCGCTCGCCTGAACCACGCGCTGTAGCAACCCGGGGGTCAAGTGGGTAGACGGGGCTGCGGAAGCGACCTTTCGCCTGTAAGTGGCGCGTAATCCAGTGCTCATCGAAAGTTCTCTTGATGTGCTTGATTCGACGGGTCGTCGGGTGACAAGCCTAATTTCTTGCCGTGCAGGCTTCTGTGCGATATCGCACACAGCCCCGCCATGAACTGCCTTCCCAGAAGCCAAAGGGGCACCCGAGGCGTGATTTGCCGGGTGCCCTTCAGGCTGGCGGTGTCTGTCGATCGGATCGGTGCGCTGGCGCACCCTAGCGAACGACTCGCTTGACCTGGCTTCCGGCCGGCATGGTCACATCGGGCCCGGAAAGCTGATTGATCAGCGTGAGTCGTTCGATA
>CAZSGS010000062.1:8381-10613 GCA_964606365.1 uncultured Wenzhouxiangella sp.
ATCGACCACCGACGGAAATTGCTCGTTGAACGACGCCAGCGTCATGGCGCGGGAGGTCCGCACGATGGCAATGCGGTCGGGCTGCCTGGCAAGGGCCTTGCGGTCGGTCAGCCTGGCAAAGCTGTTGATGGTCTGCCGGAAGGCTGCTTCGTAGCGGTCGATCCGATCGGCGGGCGTGTACGCCAGCAGACGGTAGACATTCTGCCCGTGGGCGATGAACGCCGCCATGCCGCCAAGCTGGCCGCTCGAGGTCTGGGCCTGGAATCGGCTCAATACTGTCCTCAGTCCGTTGATCGGCCTTCGCTCCATGTTGCTGGCCGACAGGCCTTCCTGGGAGAAGAACTTCTCGGCCGCCTCCGACAGGGAACCGGCACTCAGCGTCAACTGCACCACCGCGTCCTTGTCGGGGCTGCCGGCGAGTACCACCTGGGCCAGGTTCTGGAGTCGCCATCCCTCGGGAAAGTGGACCCGGAATGCCAGGTCGGGATGCAGGAACCGGTTCTCTTCGAAGTATCCCGCCCGCGGATTGACGCCGAACACCATGCCGTCGATCCGGGCGAGGTAGTCGTCGCGACCGACGCGCGTGCCGCCCAGCGGCTGTTGCAGCTTGCCCAGCCGGCTCTCGATGCGCTGTATGCGTTCGGCCGGATCGGGATGGCTCGCAAGCCAATTGGGCAGCGGACTGGCACCGGCGAGCCGACCGGCATTCTGCAGCGAGGCGAACACATTGGGCATCTCGCGCACGTCGAAGCCGTGGTCCAGCGCGTACCGAAAACCGAGATCGTCGGCCTGGCGTTCCGCGTCTCGCCCATAACTCAAGAAGAGCAGCGACAGGCCGCTCGCGGCCGCCTCGCTGAACTCGGCCAGTTCGGGGCTGAGAATACTGCCGACGCCAAGCCCGAGCTGGGCCACCTGGGAACGGGTCATCATGGCGACCGAGTGGCGTGCGGTGACGTGTCCGATCTCATGACCCAAAACGCTTGCCAGCTCCGCCTCGTTTCCCATCAGCCCCATCAGGCCGCGTGTGATGAAGATGTATCCGCCGGGAAAGGCGAAAGCGTTGGGCGTCGGATCATCGATCACACCGAACGACCACGGCAGGTTGGGACGCTCGGAGTCGACGGCCATGCTCATTCCGAGTTGCTGGACATAGTCCTGGAGTGCTCCATCGTCCACCAGGCCGACGGACTGACGCACGCTCTCGGCGCCCTGCCCACCCATGGCGATCTCCTGGCTCTCGCTGACCAGAACGAACTCCCGTTCGCCGCTGACGGGATTGGTGGCACAACCCTGCAGCAGCACGGATGCGAACAACAGAGCGCAGGCTGATCGAATGATCGGTCGTTTCATGGCACGGCGTCCTCACGCAGAAATAACATTGGTTGATTGGTCACCAAGCTAGTGGCTTCCGTCATATCTGTCGGTACGCTGCCGCACGCAGTCATCGGCCCGGATCTTCAGGGCTGTTCCGGTTCAGAGTAGAGAGCGATGCCGAGATGACCACTTACCCGATGAATGGCCAAAAACTCCCGACAAGACAGGTTCAGCCGGAGATTGTCACTGGAATCGCACGGAACCACGCTGCAAGAATCACTCGGGCACAGTGGCGACTGAAAGCCGAGCGTGAGAAGTCCAGCTGCCTCGAGCACGCAGACGCCGGGGGACAGCGTCAAGCAGCCTTAAAGCAGATTGAAGCGCTGCTGCAAGAAAACACGCATTTGGTCCAGACCGTACTTATGCATGGACCATGCCTTGAGTGACGGGGTACACTAGCGCGAGCGCAGGACAAGACTGAGGAGAAAGCCTCCGACAACTGCAATGCCAATGGAGGTGGCGGGATTCTTCTGCACATACGCGCGCCCCCTGGTCCGCCACCTTTCTTCCATTGCCATCATCTCACGACCCCCGCCCGTCAAGCGATCCGTGGCGCTGTTGGTTGCATCTGCCGCCCAATCGACGGCCTCATGCGCGCCAGCAGCCATGGCATTGACCTTCGGATGCTCTATGTTCCTTTTGCTGTTCGCTTTCATGGTGTCTTCTCTGTTGTCATTATCCGATCAGCTCGGACGATCCACCCGATAGCCCGGCTTCAGGTCATACTCGGGGATCAAAAGGAGCAGGCCGCCGTTCGCGGCCTGCCACTGACGTCTGATGAAACTCTTTTCCAGATCGGGCCCTACCTGCATCGCTGACGTTATAGCGAGGCAGGACCCGTCGGATTGGCGCCCTCTA
>CAZSGS010000063.1:0-10574 GCA_964606365.1 uncultured Wenzhouxiangella sp.
TGGATCTCGTCGACGAACAGCAAGGTGCCCTGCCCACTCTGCCGGCGCAGCCTGGCGGCCTCGAAGATCTTCCTGAGCTCGCCCACGCCGGAAAAGATGGCCGAGACCTGGACGAAACTCAGCTCCCCCACCTGGGCGAGGAGGCGGGCCAGGGTGGTCTTGCCGGTACCCGGCGGCCCCCAGAACACCAGCGAGGCGACGCGGCCGGAATCGATCATGCGCCGCAGGGGCCCCGACTCGCCGAGCAGGTGCGCCTGCCCCACGACCTCATCGAACCGCCGCGGACGCAATCGATCGGCCAGCGGGCCGTCGGGCGCCTGGTCGCTGCTGTCAGAGGCAAACAGATCGCTCATGGGCGCCATTCTACGCGCCCGTGAATGCGTTTCGAATGGCGGCGATCGCGGCCATTGCTATACTCATCGGCACAACAAGTCGACGAGGGAAGCAGCCACCATGCGCGCCATTCAGGATCAATTGGTTCACCGCGCCCGCAGCACGCCGGACCAGCTCTACCTGTCGCAGCCGATCGACCGTGAGTGGCATACATGGTCCTGGGCGGAAGCCTTCGACGAGGCCGGGCGCATGGCCGCGGCGCTGGAACGGATGGGGCTGGAGCCCGGCGACCGGGTCGGGCTGATTTCCCGCAACTGCGCGCACTGGATCCTGGCCGACATGGCGATCATCCTCGCCGGCCTGGTCAGCGTGCCCGTCTACCCGACGGCCAAGGCCGACACGATTCGCCAGATCCTGGAGCACAGCGGCTGCCGGGTCTGCTTCGTCGGCAAGGTCGACCAGGCCGACGAGCGCCTTGCCGGCATCCCTGAGGGTGTGAGGACCATTGCCATGCCCTATCCCGGAAGCCGGGGCGATCATGGCTGGAACGACCTGGTCGAACAGCCGGGCGGTGATTTCCAGACTTGCAAGCGCCGCGAGGAAGACCTGGCCACCCTGCTCTACACCTCCGGCAGCACCGGCACGCCCAAGGGGGCCATGCACAGTTTCTCGAACTTCGCGTTCGTGGGGCATACCATTGCCACCGCGCTCGGCGTGGAACCGGGTGACAAGGTCTTTTCCTACCTGCCGCTATCGCACTGTACCGAACGCGCCTACGTGGAGGCGGTGAGCTTCTACGCCGAAACTTCGCTTTATTTCGCCGAGTCGATCGACACCTTCGCCGAAGACCTGCAGCATGTCCGCCCCACCCTGTTCGGATCAGTGCCGCGGCTGTGGAAGCGCTTTCAACTCGGCGTGCTCGACCAGGTTCCCCCGAAAAAGCTCGACCGGCTGCTGAAGATTCCGGTCGTCTCCTCGCTGATTCGCCGCAAGGTCAAGAAAGGACTGGGCTTCGACCGCGTACGCTGGTTCGCCAGCGGCAGCGCGCCCATGGCCAAGTCGCTGCTGGAATGGTGGGACCGAATGGGCGTGACCATCCGCGAAGGCTGGGGCATGACCGAGACCTTCGCCTACGGCACGCAGATCGGACTCGACGTTGAACCGCGTTTCGGCACCATCAGCCGCGCCCTGCCCCAGGCGGATCTCAAGATCGGCGACGAGCAGGAATTGCTCATCCGCTGCCCGTGCCTGATGGACGGCTACTACAGGGCCGACGAATTGACCGCCGAGAGCATGACCGACGACGGCTTCTTCCGCACCGGCGACCGCGCCTTCATCGAGAACGGCTTCGTGACCATCACCGGCCGCGTCAAGGAATTGTTCAAGACGGCCAAGGGCAAGTACGTCGCCCCGGTGCCCATCGAGAGCCTGCTCGCCCGGGACGCCTGGATCGAAATCGCCTGCGTGCTCGGCAGCGGCATGACCCAGCCGGTGGCCCTGGTGCAGCTCGCCGAGCACGCCCCGTCCGACCGCGATGAACTGATCGAGGAACTCGAAGGCGACCTCGACCGGCTCAATGCCGACCTCGAACCACACGAGCGACTGTCACAGCTCATCGTCGTCGCCGAACCCTGGGAGGTCGACAACGGCCTGCTCACACCCACGCTCAAGATCAAGCGCGACGCCGTCGAGGCCAAGTACGCGGATCTGGTCGCAAGCTCGCAAGGCCGTATCGCGTTCGAGGATCGCGGGACCTCCTGAGTTGGATCAGCCGCCGAACTGCTCGTCGAGCGGCGTTTCGGCGATGTGGTTGGTGTAGTTCGACAGGGTCTTCATACCCACGCCGGTCAGTACATCGAGCACGTGACGACGCTCGTAGCCGGCACCGAGGAAGGCCGAGACGTCCTCGTCCGAGGGATGACCCCGGCTGGCAACCACCTTGCCCGTGAATCGTCGCAGGGCCTCGAGCTTCGGGTCGTCGATCTCCCGGCCCCCGGCCGCGGCCCGGGCCACTTCCTCCGGCACGCCCTGCATCGCTGCAATGACCTCGTGCGCGCTGGTGCAGTAGCCGCATTCGTTGTCCTCGCTGACCGCCAGCAGCACCACCTGCCGTTCGCTCGCGGTGAAGTCGGTCTTCTCGAAGACCTGATTCATGGTCATGTACGCTTCCAGCAAAGCTGGCGACTCGGCCATGATGCCGAGCAGGTTGGGCACGAAACCATAGGCGGACTCGGCCTGCTCCAGCAGGGGGCGGGCATCCGATGGCGCACTCGACTTGTCGTGGACCTTGTAGGACATTGCTTTTCTCCTTCGTGCATTGAGTGGAAACCTACGTGCCGGCCGGCCGATCGGTATCATCGGCGGCCTGGCCCCGTCTCGCTATCCAATCTGCGAGCGGCAGCGCCGCAATAAAATACGTAGTAGCCGAAGGAACCGCCCGCGAGCCCCATGACACGCATTCTGCTCCTGTCCGCTTACCGCTGTGACAGCCACGCCGCCTGGGTCGACTGGCTGGTCGACAACATCGAAGGCGTCGACTGGACGGTGCGGGTACTGCCCGGTCGCTATTTCGCCTGGCGCATCCGCGGCAACCCATTGAGCTGGCTCGACGACATCCCCGACGACCCGCCGGATCGGATCCTGGCCACTTCGATGGTCGACCTGGCGACGCTCAAGGGCATTCACCCGCAGCTGGCCGGCGTGCCGACGACCTACTATTTCCACGAGAACCAGCTGGCCTACCCGGTCAGCCGCGACCAGGTCAGAACCATCGAGCACGCCATCGTGCAGATCTACGGCGCGCTGGCGGCCGACGAGCTGCTGTTCAATTCCGATTACAACCGGCGGACCTTCCTGGAAGGTGTCGGGGAGTTCGTCGACAAGATGCCCGACCGCGCACCGCGCGACCTCGCCGACAGGCTGGCGCCGAAATGCCGCGTCCTGCCCGTGCCGATCGAGCCCGTGCCCCCGGCGGAAAATCGCGACCGGCGCCTGATCGTCTGGAATCACCGCTGGGAATACGACAAGCGCCCGGAACTGTTCGCCGAAGCCGTCGATCGCCTGGTCGAGTCCGGCGTCGACTTCCGCCTGGCCCTGCTGGGCAGGCGCCCGCGCAACACGCCCGCGGCCCTCGACCGGATCCGAGAACGCGCGACCGGACGCATCGTCGCCGACGGCCTTTTGCCCCGCGAGGAGTATCGCACCCTGCTCGGCCGCGCCGGCATCGTGGTCAGCACCGCCGCCCACGAGTTCCAGGGCCTGGCCGTGCTCGAGGCCGTCAGTGCGGGCGCGATTCCGGTGGTGCCGGATGCGCTTTGCTATCAGGAGCAGTATCCGAAGCAGTTTCGCTACCAGGCCAGTGACGCCGATCAACTGCCATCCAGGCTCGCGCAGCTACTGGCCGACGACAATGTGAAAGCACCCGCAGTGGACCGGTGGCTGAACCGCAACCTTCATCGGAACTGGCGGGATACCCTTGTGAAGACCTGAGAGGGATCAGTCCGGATCGGCGGAGGATTCCAGCTGTTCGAACTGATCGAGAGTCCGCTGCGGTAATTCCTCGTCCGGATACCGCTCACGATAATCTGCCATCTCGGCACGCGCGCGCTCGGCATTGCCGATGGCGATCAATTGTTCGATCAGCCAAAGCGACCGCTTCCGGTCCGCGGCCCGCGCGTTCGCCTCTGCGGACTCGACTTCGGCGGTGAGGCCCACCGGCTGATCCGCTTCCGGGCCGCCCTCCTCCGGATCCCGGGGCTCGCCCAAGGCCCGGAAATGCTCGCCGGCGATTCGCCGGGCGTTGTCCTCGGCGTCCCAGCGCGTGCGGCGCTGCAGCATGGTATCGGTGTCGGGCGGCGGACTTGCTTCCTTGGATTCGGCGTCCTCCTCGAGCGGGTCGGCTTCCTCGTCATGCCGGTCTTCGGCAGGGGAGCGGGAAGCGACATCGGCAGACGCGGGGGCAGCCGCTTCGCGGGCAGCCGGCTCGGGGGCATCCGCCTGGAGCGTCTCCAGTTCGGCAGCTTCCGTTTTTCCGGCATCCGATCGCGTCGACTGACCGCCGGGGTGCTCGGCCTCGGGGTGCTCGATGGATGTGACGACCGCCACGACCACAATCAGCGATGCCGCAACTGCAGCTCCCCCCAGCCACTTTGCCGGACGCGGCAGGCTGGAGGATTGGGCTTCGTCGCGAGCCCGTGCGCGGATACCCTGGTCGACGCCCGGGCCGGGCTCGATATCGCCCTGCTCGCGATAGAGCTGCGCCAGGCGTTCTTCGTCGTGATCGTGATGTCGTTCCTTGCCGGTCATGGTTCGCTCGTCGATGTTGCGGGCCTGAGCAGCGTCCGCAGCCTTCCCGTGGCGTAGCGCAGGCGGCTCTTGACCGTCTCGCGACCCACGCCGCTGCGCTCGGCGATCTCGGCCAGGGTCAGGCCGGCTTCCTGTTGCAGCAGGAAGGCTTCGCGCTGCTCGCGCGAGAGCTGGGCGAGTGCAGCCACCAGCTCGGCCCGGTGCTGCGCCTGCTCGACGCCGGCCTCGGGTGATTCGGACCGGCCGGTGGCCGGTTCCGTTCCCGAGCCGTCGGCATCTTCGCGCCGGCGATCGAGTGAACGCCAGTGATCGACGAGCCGGTTGTGGGCGATGCGGAAGGCGTAGCGCTTGAAGCCGGCGTCCTTCCTGAACCGCTTGCGCGCGTCGACGATGCGCATCCAGACATCCTGGAACAGTTCGTCGGCCACCGCCCGGTTGCGCGCGGCATGAAACAGGTAGCGATAGAGCGGCTTGCGGTAGCGTTCATAGAGCAGGTCGAAGGCATGCGCGTCGCCGCGGCCGTAGGCCAGCATCAGCTCGTCGTCGGATCGCGGATCGTTCATTGCATGCGTTGGGGTCATCCTCGGCGGTGATTCTACCTCCCAACGCAATGGCGCGTGCCGGGCGCCAGCGGGCCGGTCAAAGATGTCGCGGGCCGGGACGCGAAGCCCGGGGCTTCGCCGGCAATGCTCCGATCACCGGCCAGCTGCTCGGCGACGGCCGGTTCCGTGCGCGCCCGGGACGATTCGGCGAATACTCGGTTTGCGAATGGCGATATTCATCGTGTTCTCCATGCGTGAGGCTTGCATGGAGAACAACGAGCAAACTCGCCCGACGGGGTTGCCAATGCGATCTATAGGATTGCCGGGTTTACACTCAGCCAGTTGGTGACCGCACTGGTAACGGGAATTCACGAGTCGGCCAGGAGATCGACGTAGGCCACCTCGGCCAGATCCGCATCGGCGATGTGCAGTCGCTCCATCAGGTACCGTGCTTCGGCTTCGCCCGTCGCCGATCGTTCACCGTCGGCCAGAACGACTTCGAGCTCGATGAAATCGCCCAGACCCTCGACCCGGTCGAGGTGGATGCGCGTGCGCCCGGCAAGATAGAGAATGCGCTGCTTGCGGACCCGCCCGGTCTCGCCCAGCGCGTCGGTCAGCACGGCCCGCAGGCCGGCCGGATCATCGGTCGGCGTGATGCGATACTCCGACTGGCCCGGGCCAGCCTGGTCGGGACGACGGTAGAAGATCAGCTCGCCGCTGCCGTTGCCGAAATCGCGCAGCTTCAGGCGACCGTCCCTGCAACCGAAAAAGGTGTCGTCCTGCTCGATGCGCCAGGGTCCTTCCTCGGCCACCCGAGACGCGCGTTCGGCCATGGCCTTCATGTCGGCGACCCGCGCCTTGATCTCGATGTTTCTCGCCATTTGGGTCAGCTTCTCTTTTCGTTCAAAGAATCTTCCACCAGTTCGCGGTGCACGCGGACGGCGGTGTTGCGCGGCCGGATCCTGCGGTCGCCGGCTTCCAGGTGTGCCCGGCAGATCGAGGCGCCAAACAGCAGGATCAGCGACGAATAGTTGACCCACAGCAGCAGCAACACCAGCGAACCGGCCGCACCGTAGGCCGAAGCCGCGGCCGTGTTGGTCAAATACCATGCGATCAGCGTGCGGCCGACGGTAAACAGCAGGGCCGTGATGAATGCGCCGGCCAGCACGTCCCTCCAGCGCAGCACCACGTCGGGCAGGATGCGGAAAATCGCGGCAAACAGCATGGTCACGACCGTCAGCGACAGCAGCAGCTCGACTGTGACCATCGACCAGCCCGGTACCGGCAGCCATTGCTCCGCATACGCCATCACGGCGCGCACGGCAACGCTGAGCAATAGCGATACCAGCAGCACGAAGCCCAGCGACAGCACCATGGTCAGCGACAGGAAGCGCACCTTGATGAACAGCCAGATGCTGTTGCGCGACGGCCGCGGCGCGACGTCCCATATCTGGTTGAGCGACTTCTGCATCTGGGCGAAAACCGTGGTCGCGCCCACGGCCGTGGCGGCAATCCCGGCGAGGGTGGGCCAAAGTCCGCTGTCTTCGATGCGCGAGTTGGTGATCGCGGTTTCAACCACGCCCAGTGCCTGCGGCCCCAGCACGGCTTCGAGCTGGGCCATAAGCTCCCCGCGGGCGGTGTCCTCGCCCAGCACCAGACCGACCAGGGCCACGATCACGATGACCACGGGCGCGATCGAGAACACGGTGAAGAAAGCCAGCGCGGCGGCGTAGATGAATGCCTGGCTGTCGAGCCAGTTGCGGCCCGCCGCCTGCATGATGCCGAACCAGCGCAAGCCGAAGCGGCGAACGAGCGAGATCTTCTGCATGACCGAAGGATACAGAAGGAAGACTGAAAGTTGCGTTGCACGCCGACCAAACGGGGTGGCCCGCCCTTCGCCAGCCGATAGATTACGCAGTCCTGGCCCGCGTACTCGTCTGCCAACATGTTGCCGCCGAACCCCTCGGCCTGCTCGACCCGATGCTGCGCGCTCGGGGGCACCGCATGCGCTACGCCAACCTCGCCCGCGATCCCGAGGCGAAACCCTGCCTGAACCGCTACCAGGCGCTGATCGTTCTCGGCGACCCGATGCAGGTCGGCCAGGATCGCCGATTCCCGCACCTGACCACCGAATGCCGGCTGATCGAGCGCTGGCTGACCCTGTCCTCTTACCTGGATGATCTCGCCGGTTCAGGACTCGAGCATGACGCCGATGAGATCCGGCGAACCACGCGCGACAACCTGGCCGATAGCCTGGTGCTGGCCGAAGCGGTATTCGGAAACTGGCCGGATCGGCTCGAGGCGCCCGCCAAGCGTATTGTGCAAGGGAGCTGCTGACTTGCCGCGACGCCCAGACAGGCGCAAAATCGATCGGGATCGACCACAATAAATGAAAAGAGGGACACTCAATGAACGATACACCCGCCGCCAGGCCGCCGGTCCATTTCTGGATCATCGCCGTCGTTGCCGTGCTCTGGAACGCCGTCGGCGCCTTCGACTTTCTCGCCACGCAGATCCAGCTCGAATCGTACATGTCGGCATTCAGCGAAGAACAACTCGCCTATTTCTACGGCATCCCCACCTGGGCGGTGATGACCTGGGGCATCGCCACCTGGGGATCCCTGCTCGGCTCGCTGGCCATGCTGCCGCGCCTGCGCTGGGCGTATCACCTGTTCATCATCGCGCTGGTCGCGATGCTGGCCACGTCGTTCCAGAACTTCGTGCTCTCAAACGGCGCGGAGATGATGGGAACCGTCGGCATGATCTTCTCGGGCGTGATCGCCGCCATCAGTATCTTCCTGGTGTTCTACAACCGCGCGATGCTCAAGCGCGGCGTCCTCAGGTAAACGCGAGGCCATGAACGAACGCGGGCGCCGAAATGGGGCGCCCGCGGATCGGGTATGGCACTCCCGGCCGTGCTAAGAAACCTCTGAACAACTCTGCGCGGACGCGAAGGGTTTTGCCGGAGAAGCCGCATCTCGCGTGTTGCGCCCCTCGGCCGTAGCTACGGCTACTGTCACTCGCGTCGCACCACACGATCTGCGGCTTCTCCGACAAAACGCGCTCCGCGCAGAGTTATTCAGAGGTTCCCTAAAGCCCGAGGTCCTGCCACTCCAGCGGTTCGCCGCCCGGCGCCGGCTCGGGATCGATGACTCGATCCTCGGCCGCTTGGGCATTGCCGTCGAGCACGTCACGCACGCGATCCAGGGCCCGCCAGCCGTAGGGCAATAGCGGCACGTAGCGCCCGGCCACGCCGGGGGCACCCAGCATCACGTCGAAATGCTGGGCGTTTTCGACTTCCCAGTAGCTCACGTTGCCGCCGTTTGCGCGGGCCTGTTCGACCCAGGGCCGGCTGCTGAACGCCGCCGGGATCAGTCCGTCGTCGGCGCCGTGGATGACCATGACCGGCGCATTGCCGGGTAGCGCGGCCGATGCCCGCGTGGCCTCGACGGCCTCGCGCAGCTGGCGCGTTTCACGGCCCTTGCCGTCCCACAGCGAACGCAGGCAGCGCAGCGCGGGCAGCTGGGCGTCCTGCCCTTCGCCCAGGGCGTCCTCGAGGACGATGCCCTCGGCCTGCCCCACGCCGGAGTGGAGTGCCCACCAGGAATGACGCTGCGCTGGCGTGGCGTCGGGCGCGCTGTAGGAAAACCCGCAGGGCATGTCGAAGGGGCCGCGCCGGAGATAGGAAGCGGCATAGCTCGCGCCGACCGTGCGCCACAGCCCCAGCGTGACGTTGACCGCCGCCTGGCTCAGCGCGGCATCCTCGAAACCCGATTCTTTCAGGCGAGAGCGCGCCGCCTCGGCACTGGCTTCCTCGAGCAGGCCGGCGCGGACCAGCGACGCACAGCGCACCTCACCCGTGGCCGCCAGCGTAGGATTACCCAACGGCATGTCGCCGACCGCTTCGAGGTCGGCCAGCATGCAGGGCTGGTAGAGCGCAGCGGCGGTGGCGTAGTCGTAAAGGGGCGGTGCATCGGGTGCGGTCACGTTGGGCGACACGGCAACCGTCGCATCGAGCAGGCCGCCATCGTCGAGCTCCGCGGCCCGCAGCACCGCACCGCCGCCGTTGGAAAGGCCGGCGGCAATCACCCGGGTGTTGTCGGCCGAGAACTCGCCGTCCGCCTCTTGCGAGAGAATGCGCAGCCCGAACTCGGCCGCCGCCAGCACGTGCCGGCCCCAGTCGGCTTCCGGATGATCGCCGGAGTGCGCATGCGGCAGCGCGACCGTCGCCGGATTCGGCGCCGGTTCGTCGGCATCTTCCTCCGGTTGCGGCAGGGCCCCGGGCTCAAAGCCCAGCTCGGCCTCGCCCCGCCCCGCTCGGGTGCCGTCGAGCGCCACGCCGGTTTCGGTCGAATAGTCGAAGAAATCGGTTCCGGCACCCTTGTCGGTGTACGCCACGGCACAACCGGCGGGCAGCGCCCAGGGACCGGCCAGGGCGATGGCGCCGTATACCCCGCGCGAGCCGGAAGCCGGCGCGACGACCAGGCACGGGGATTGCGTATCGAAAGCATCGGGGAGCTGGACGAGCACGCGAATCGGGTGATCCGCGCCGGCCACTGTCAGGAAGGCCTGGAACTCGCGGCCCGGGACCGACGGCAGCTCATCGAGCAGGCCGCCGACCCCGCCGGCCGGCGTAAAGCTCTGAATGCCGGTCCAGGACTTGTAGACGGCCATGCGGCGCAATTCCTCGGACGTGGGCGCTTCCGGGTCGGCCGGCTGCGGCGCGTTTCCCGCCAGGCCCTCGAGGCCGAGCCCGGCGGTCAGCAGGTCGTCGCCGTCGCGATGCTCGGTGGCCCGGATGGCGAGATCCGGCGTCGCCTCGTCGCCGCCGGAAGAATCCCCGCCCGGATCGCAGGCGACCAGCAAGGGCGCGGCGAGGAACACGGCAACGAGGAACAGAACAATCGGTTTCGATCGCATTATCGGCTCACTGGAAGTTCATCGACTGGACAAATCGGAATCGCCACTTTAGCAGGGCGGGCCCGCGGGTCCGCAATGGACTTTGGTACAGCAGCCCTCGAGCGGTCCCTCTGCTAGGCTGTTGGCCTGTTGCACGAACCCCATCGGGAGCACGACGCAAGCATGAAAGACCGTCCCCTGCGCATCCTCATTACCGGCGCCGGCAGCGGCATCGGCGCCGGCATTGCCGCCAACCTGGCGAGGGCCGGCCACACCATCCTGGCCACCGACCTCGACCCCGATGCCGCCGACGCCACCGCCGCGTCGATCGACGAGGGGGGCGGCAAGGCCCGGGCGTTCGCGCTGGACGTCACCAGCGACGAGGACGTCGCCGAACTGGTCGCGGGGCTGGACGGCCCGGTCGACGTGCTGGTCAACAACGCCGGGCTGCAGCACGTCGCGCGCCTGGAGGACTTCCCCATGGACAAGTGGGAT
>CAZSGS010000064.1:0-4091 GCA_964606365.1 uncultured Wenzhouxiangella sp.
CATCATCGACCAGCTTACCGACCTGGTCGAGAACGCCGTCTACACCGAGTTCGAGCGCATTTCCGAGCGCGGCGGTGTGCTCGGCGCGATGGATACCATGTACCAGCGCGGCAAGATCCAGGACGAATCGCTCTACTACGAACACAAGAAGCACGATGGTTCGCTGCCGCTGGTCGGCGTCAACACTTTCCTGCCGGCCGAGGGCGGCGAGCAGGAAGGCGGGGAGATCGAGCTGGCGCGTTCGACCACCGAGGAAAAGCAGCAGCAGGTGGCCAACGTCCAGGCATTCAACCGGCGCAACGACTCGCGCGCGCAAGAGAGCCTGCGGCGGCTCCAGGCCATCGCCCGCGAGCGGGGCAATACCTTCGCGGGCCTGATGGAGGCGGTCAAGACCTGCTCACTCGGCCGGATCTCGCACGCGCTCTACGAAGTGGGTGGGGAGTACCGCCGCAATATGTAGCTCTGCGGGCGCGATGCGGTCGCGCCTTGATTCCCCCGGGGATTTCTGGTCAACTCCCCGGGTCGACCTAGAACCATAAAAGAGGAACCTACTGATGTCCCAGAATAACGAGGGGGTCCCGGCAGTGCCGGGCCAGCGTCGCTTCTTCGGCCATCCGGCCGGGCTCGGCACGCTGTTCTTTACCGAGTTGTGGGAGCGCTTCAGCTACTACGGCATGCGCGCCCTGCTGGTGCTGTTCATGACCGCTGCCGTGCTCGAAGGCGGCATGGGAATGGACGATCCGAGTGCTTCGGCCATCTACGGCCTCTACACTGCCGGTGTCTATCTGGCCGCGCTGCCCGGCGGCTGGCTGGCCGACCGCATCTTCGGTCAGCAGAATGCCATCTGGTACGGCGGCATCATCATCGCCGCCGGTCATATCGTGCTGTCGCTGCCCGGTTTCGGAATGATCGAAGACAGTTACGGGTTCTTCCTGGGCCTGATCCTGATCGTCGTCGGTACCGGCCTGCTCAAGCCCAATATTTCCAGCTGCGTGGGCGAGCTATACCCCGAAGGCGGTGCGCGCCGCGACGCCGGCTACGTGATCTATTACATGGGCATCAATGTCGGTGCCGCGCTCGGTCCGTTCATCTGCGGCCTGTTGCGCGTCAACGTCGGATGGCACTGGGGTTTCGCCGCGGCGGCGGTGGGCATGATCGCCGGCCTGATCGTCTACCGCGCCACACAGAAGCACCTGGGCGAGTTCGGCAAGGAACCGCATCCGACACCGCCGCACAAGCAGGCGCAGACGAAGTACACGGCCTGGGCCATCTATGCCGGTACGGCGCTGCTGTTCCTGATCGCCTTTCTGGCGCTGGGCGATGTCGTGCAGATCAATGCCCAGATGCTGGCCGAGTACAGCGTCTGGGTCATCATGGCCGTCGCCGTGCTGTTCTTCGGGCGCGTTTTTCTCGACAAGGAACTGACCGGCCTGGAGCGGCGACGCACCGTCGTGCTGGTGGCGCTGTTCATTGGCGCGGCCCTGTTCTGGGCGGGCTTCGAGCAGGCCGGCTCCTCGCTCAACCTGTTCGCCGAGCGCTACACCGCGCGCGAAATGCTGGGCATCCTGATTCCGGCCGAGGCCTTCCAGTCGCTCAACCCGGTCTACATCCTGATCTTCGCGCCGTTTTTCTCGGCCCTGTGGATCAACCTGGGTCGGCGTAACCTCGATCCCTCGATACCGATGAAGTTCGCGCTCGGCTTCGCCCAGCTCGGCCTCGGCTTCGGCTTCATGTGGATCGCCGCGTCACTGATCCAGGACGGCGACCAGGTGCTGCCGACCTGGCTGCTGCTGACTTACCTGTTCCACACCACCGGCGAGCTGTGCGTGAGCCCGATCGGCCTGTCGGCCACCTCCAAGCTGGCGCCGCGGCAGTACTACAGCCAGATGATGGGCATGTGGTTCTTCGGCGCGGCCCTGGGCAATCTGCTGGCCGGGCTGCTGGCCGGATCGTTCAGCGGCGACCGCGTTTCCGAATTCCCCGAACTCTATCGGAACGTCGTCATCTTCTGCGGTGTCGTGACCATCGGCTTCCTGATAGCGACGCCCTTCCTCAAGAAGATGGCCGCGCTCGACAAGCCCACCGACGACCTGGTGCGCGAGGACGAGCCCGGCGCCTACGAAGGCGGCGGGCCGAAGCAGCCTCGAGATTGATCAGGGGTGGAGTAAGGGATGACAGCGGGCGCCACTGGCGCCCGTTTCTTTTTGGGGTAGGTGTTCGAAATCTCAAATCCGAAGCACCAAAGCCGACATACCGGCATTGAACACGCATAGCTCACGCGTGTACAGGTCTCGAACGTTGTCCGTCGGGGATGCGACCCCGACCTACGGTGCCCGGACCGAGCGTTGCCCCCTCAGGCCAGTGCCCCGCCGCAGCTTGATCCTTGACCTGCGGTGCAGCCGTAGCAGTGGTCGGCGATGCCGATGCGTCGCGGCAGCTCGCCGTGCTGCAGCAAGTCATCGAGGTGAGTGGCGTGCGCCTTGCCCTCGAGCGGCAGGCCGAGCATCTGGTTGAAGTCGCAGTCGTAGAGGTAGCCGCGGTAGTCGACGCTGAGCAGGCTGCGGCACATCACGCCGTTCAGGTTTTCGCGCCTGTAGGCGTTCTTGAGCAGGGTCATGTAGTCGCCGAACTCGCCCTTGCTGAGCAGGATGGCGCCGAAGCGCTTGATCGGCATGTTGGTGATCGTGAACAGCTGGTTGAACTCGATGCCGAACTCGTCGGCGAGCAGTCGCTTGTAGTCGCCCTCCAGGGCTTCCTGCGGTGGCGGCAGGGAGGCGCCGAGCGGGTTGTAGACCAGGTTCAGGGTGCGGCCGGTCCCGGGCTTGCCGTAGCCGAGTTCGTTGAGTTGCTGCAGGGCCGATATCGAGGACTCGAACACGCCGTTGCCGCGCTGGGCATCGACGTTGTCTTTCGAGTAGCAGGGCAGGGACGCGACGACCTCCAGGTCGTGTTCGGCGAGGAAGGGCCCGACCCAGTCGTAGCCGGGCTCGTTCATGATCGTGGGGTTGAGCCGGTCCATCACGTGCAGGTCGGCGGCCTTGGCCTGCTCGACCAGCCAGCGGAAGTCGGGGTTCATTTCCGGTGAACCGCCGGTCAGATCGAGGGTCTTCGCGCCGAAACGCTCGGCTACCGCCAGCGCCGAAGCCATCGTGGCCCGATCCATGAGCTCCTTTCGATTGGGTCCGGCATTGACGTGGCAGTGGAGGCAGGCGAGATTGCACAGGTAACCCAGATTCATCTGCAGCGTATCCAGGCGGTCGCGGGCGATCGTCGGGAAGTCGGTCTTTTCAAGAAGCGGCCAGGCGTCACGCATCGTCTTTCTCCGGTTGTCTGTCCGTGTCGGTACGGGAGCGAAATGGATTGATCAGCAGCTGCAAAAGCGTCTGTTCCCGCTTCGAGCGAAAGCGATCGAGCCCGATCGGCATGCTGCGCTCGTCCTCGCGGGGCGCCGGCGTGTAGCTGCCGAACAGGCGGTCCCAGACCGACAGGTGGAAGCCGTAGTTGCTGTCGGTTTCGGGCCGCCAGGTCGAGTGGTGAATGCGGTGCATGGACGGGGTGACGATGAGCCAGCGCAGGCGTCGGTCGAGCGCCGGTGGAAAGCGGAAATCCGCGTGCGTGAACAGCGATCCGGCCGAGAGCAGAATCTCGAAAACCAGCACGGCGGCCGGGTGCGGGGCCAGCATCCATACCAGTCCCAGCTTGATGCCCATCGACAGGGTCGTCTCGAAAGGGTGGAAGCGCACGCCGGTCGTGACGTCGAAGCCGGTGTCGGCGTGGTGCACGCGGTGCATGCGCCAGAGCACCGGAACGACGTGCAGGAGGCGGTGCTGCCAGTAGATCGCGACATCCAGGATCAGCACGGCGGTCAGGATTTCCAGCCAGGCGGGCCAGGCCAGCAAGCCGTAGAGTCCGCCGCCGTGCACCTGGAGTGCCAACGCCACCGCAAGCACCGGAAAGGCCAGGCGCAGCACCAGGGTGTCGAGCACGATCAGCAGCGCATTGGTCAGTTGCCGAATCGACCAGCGTCCGTCGCCGCGCGCCGGCCACAGGCGCTGTGCGAGCAACAGCAGGGCCAGGGTGGCGAGGAAGAC